>DATADQ010000024.1:0-7520 GCA_036258455.1 Nitrososphaeraceae archaeon
TGATAAGGGCGATACTTATTGTCTGATATGTAAGAGATATGAAGAATTGATGTAACGGAAGAATGTTCGGAATGTCATCACTCCAGAGAATTTCACGTCTTTGACGATAAACATCAATATAATTATTGTTTGAAATGTAGTTGTAATGGATTTAAAGAGTAAATTAAATCTCTCCCTCCCTTCTCAGTGATTTGTATTTTAAATTAATTAGTTCAGATAAGTCTCCTTAAACCTCATAGACAATTAGTGCTGAATAATTGACATCAGCGTGATTACCAGTAGATTCGAAAGGTTTGGCTGCCGCAGCAAATTTAATATCAATAAGTCTGAAAGTGCTGCCGTGCTGCTTTGTCATGTCTTCAATAAATTTATCAATATTTTCGGTCAGTTCCCTTAGAATTTCTGATTGAAAACCTGCTGTGCGTATCATAATGGAACTTTACCTTTTTGAAGGATAAATAGTTTAATTGTCGGCTCCCTCTCCTCTATGTGATTTACGTTTTAAATTGAATAAATGACGATAATGAAGTTATGGGTCGAACTGTACCCTCATTCAGAATTGCAACAGAATGAGAAAAAATCAAATGGAAGTCATTTAGATAAGAATTGGATAAAAGCGAAAGACGTTTGATGAAATGATGTCTTTATCACGATTATACAATGTTGCCGGAGTCGGGGCCTGCAAACCTATCTTATTACAGCCAATACTAATATCTATGATATTTGAACATTATGAGCAATTGAACAAAATAGAAAAGATGTCAGTTGTAAATGATCATACTTTCAATCATTCGATTACTACTTAAATAATAGAAAATTATTTGAAACATATGACTAAAAGAGTACTAGCACTAATTACGCTTACTATACTCGCAGCAGGAACGATTCTATTTTACAATTCTTCCACTGCTGCTAATAAATTTGCCCCTGTCTCAATAATAAGTAATAGCAATATTTTTACAGCGAGCCCGACGGCAAACCAACTCTACCCGACAAATGACCTTGTAAACTCAAGGGCATGGTACCAACTAATCTTTACGACTGAAACTACGGCACCCATTAATCAAGTGGAAGTAGATTTTCCACCTGGAACTAACATAGCGAACGCTAAACTAGTAGACACGGCGGGTTTAGGTCCTGGGATTTATACAATAAGTGGACAGACAATAACATATACTGTAGCCCCCGAGGTGTTAGTACCAGCGAATACGGAATTGAGGCTACAGTATGACAACATATTAAATCCTTCAACTCCAGATGCTAACCTCACAGTTCGGATAACCACTAAAGATACTGCTGGTTCTGTAATAGATTCAGGAACGTCATTAGCATACAAAATAAGACAGATAGGAACAGAGGATATTTCTAATAAGTCAATAACTCGAGAAAAAATAGAACCTGGTGCAGTCGTTGCCGTTGCAAGTCAACGATCTAGTGAAGTCATTTCGATTCCGCCCGGACAGGACCAATTCGCGGTTACCGTTTGTGATGTTGACGAAGTTGCTACCGGTGGAGGTTATATAACAAACACTCCAAAAGTTATTGTTACTTTCTCCTCTCTAGGCAAAGATCCAAGGTCATGGGCTGTCCATGCAGTTAATACAGACACACTCGCGCACAACATTACCGCGACCGTTATGTGTCTTCATCTCTCTCCTTAAGCAGATAACTAATTTTTTTGTTCAGCAATCCATTGAGTTTTCTATAATCTTTACACTTTTGCCGGAAATTGTATCAAATAACATCATTTTAGTACCTATAAGTACCATTTCCTGAGCATAAACTTTACAAATTACTGCATTTATTCATATTCTATTTGAATCATCATTTCTAGTTTGCAAAATATGAAACACAAGGTCAAACTTATCATTTGATTTGTAATCGGTGGCAGATTTTAAGAAAACTTCTAATGATTCTTTGGTGCCTTTCGGTCCCTTGTTATAATGTCAACATCAAGGTAGCCATTGAATTTAGTAGACTCTGTTAAAGATATATTTAAAATAAAGGAACAGTGATAGAGTATATACACGTCAAATGAATAAGTTGACGAAGTAGCCCCGGAAGAGAGTGCACTAGGAGATGTACATCTGAATGTATGGCTATCAATGACTAGTTGTGGGTCAGAAACGGGGTACATTTATTTATCTACTAAATGACCAGGGATTTCCGGTTTGTATCCGGAAAAATCATAATCAAAATGTATTAAAATAATCTAATTTTTCATTTCATTGAAGAAACTCAAAATCAACATTTTTGCATTATCAGAGACATTAAACTGATCCAATATTTTTTTAGGATTTTTGAAAAATTCTATTCTAAACTCAGGATCAGAATGGGCCAAATGAACTATGTCACTAATTACTTTCAAATCATTATTTGTATATTTCAAGATGTCTGATTAATACTATTTTCGTATATTTCTAATTTTAGATAAATTGATATTGATACCAAATTATTCAAATCTACTATGGAACTTGAGCCAATATTACTCAAAAGCCAGAAGAAATTGAAAGGTATAGTATCATCGAGAATAAAATCAGTAGAAGAAACTCTTAGTACTATTCTTCCAGTTTCTAGTAATATTGGAGTCACAAGACTTGCAGATATTACAGATATGGATATTCTTGGAATACCTAATTTTTCTGCAGTTTTGCCAGGAACGGAAGATTATATTTGGGTTTATAGCGGCAAGGGGCCTACAAGATTGGATGCAAAGGCAAGTGCATTAATGGAGAGTATTGAAAGGTATTGTTCTTTACCGTCTAGTAATCAAAACAAGATGATTCAGGGAAGTTACAAAGATGTTTCAAAACTGTCAAAAACACTACATCCTTCTAATGTGGTTGAACCAATGTTATTTGAATACGATGAGGAAATGATTATGGATTTCATGCCAGGTTATGACTTGATAAATAAAGAACAGATCCTGATTCCCACCCCGTTGGCACTATTCAGGTATTCTCCCAAACCTCCTGCAGTAAATCCATTTGCATATCATCATACTAACGGACTTGCATCAGGTAACGTGTTGGAGGAAGCTATATGCCACTCACTATGTGAAGTTATTGAAAGGGATGCCACAAGCTTGGCAGAGTTGAAAGCAAGTGCAATACCTTATAATATTCTAAGAACAATGACAAAATATCTTTCTGACAATGGATTGGAAATAGATCGTATACTTAGTACCGAATTCGTAGATGATGATACAAAATTTGTTGATGTTGATATTTCAGATATTAATTTTAAACCTGTTTCTAATTTGGTAAAAAAATTCAATGATGCCAAAATACCACTTATAATTAAAGACATAACATCCCCGATTGGAATACCAACATTTAATGCAAGTAGTATTGAGTGGATAACTGAAGATTACGGATATCTTGCAGAAGGTCATGGAACTCATCCAGATGCACGAATAGCCTTATTGAGAGCAATCACCGAAGTTTCCCAAACTCGTGCTGCAAATATTCAGGGAGCAAGAGATGATCTGAGAAAAATCTCTTATGGGAATAGTAATAGTGATGAGAAAAAGACATGGCAATTTATGAAATCTAAAAATTCTATCAATTTTTCAAAAATAAAAACTTACGTAAATGATGATATTTTGGATGACATCAAACTTATTCTTTCAAGATTAAATTCAAATGGATTGAAACAGGTAATAGTAGTAGATCTTACACAGCCTCAAATAATGATACCAGTGGTAAGAACAATCGTACCAGGACTAGAAACATTTAAGATAACTAAAGCAGTCATTGGAAAAAGGGGAAGAGAATCCTTTACAATATGAATAAACCAATAGTATATCTTGGACCCACATTAAGTAGGGAGGAGGCAAGTAAGATTCTAGATGCAGATTATAGGGATCCCGCCAAGAAAGGTGATTTTTTGAAATTATCACATACTTCAGATAAAAAGAAATATGTTGGATTTATAGACGGAGTATTTCTACATGACTATCCTCCCTCACCAATTGAAGTGTATCATCTTGCGACAAGAAAAAATATTGAACTTATAGGTGCATCCAGTCTAGGCGCGTTAAGGGCCGTTGAATTAGAAAAATTTGGAATGAAAGGGATTGGGAAGATTTTTCAGTTGTTTAAAAATGGTATCATAAACGCTGATGATGAAGTAGCTGTCACATTTACTCAAGATAAAAATATTCTCCAGTCTGAGGCTATGATTGACATCAGGTTTAACCTGTTTCTGGCATATAGAAAAGGAATTATTACCAAACCGACCAAAAAAAGACTTGTCAAGATTGCAAAAAACATTTACTTCCCATTTAGAAACTATGAGGATATCATAAGGTTGACACAAAAGCAATGTCCGTCAATTCGTGTTGAACTTGAGAATTTTAGAGACTATATACTGAAAAATAGAGATAGTCTAAAAGCCCGTGATGCGAAAAAACTTTTGAAATATCTTAAAACTGTATCTGAATAATCTATTTTATCATATTCTATAGAGAAAAAATTTTTAGCTATTCTGCCGAGAGATCCCAGAAATTTGCATCTTTAAATTCTTCAATTGGCTTTCCCAATTTTTTCCATTCTTTAAATGACCTTGAATATAATCGAATTTTTTTTACACCTCCCATTCTCAACGCGTAGTATGCCAGTCCTGACAGAGTTCCTACACTGCCACAATAGGTGATAATTTCATCATCTGGAGATATTCCCCTGTTTTCCATAAACCTCTTAATTTCCTGAGGTTCCCTTAATATTAAATCAGCTGTTCCTAACATAGTATACGGTAGATTAGTAGCACCAGGAATATGCTCGCTCAAAAAATTTAGACGTTCTCTAGAATCTACTAAAATTTTATTTTGCTCGCTTTTTGCTTTCTCTACCTCATCATAGTTGGCATATATTTGCTTATTTTCTTTGAGGGAATGTTCGGCGGGTGGAAAGGCGTTAACTTTTTTTTCTGTTTCAAACCCATAACTTTTCCACTTGGCAAAAGTAATCTCAAGCAACGATGTATTCGAATGTCCCACGTACTGAAATGTCCATGCAACTCTCGCAGCAAGTGCTCCAAAGGTATCATCGTATACAACTACCGGCGTCTTGTCAGAAATTCCAGATTGTTCCAGTATTTGGACTATTCTCTCTGGGGAATCATTTTCAAGTACTGTAGCAAGTGGTATTGATATCGCAGTTTTTATGTGTTCCTTTTTATACTCGTCTTCTTTCCTGACATCCACAACCCTTACCGAGTTTCTCCTAATCAAAGTTCTAAGAATATCCGCACTTGTAATGATATCTTGCGAATTTCTGAGTGTATGGTTTCTTGATAAAATGTTTTTAGTTTTTTTTTCCTTGACAGTATATTTCAAGCCGCACATTCCCCTCGTGCTGTCTTTGCACTGAATTTAATGTCGTTACCATAATCCATATATGATTCTGGATCGTCCTCAGCACTTGGTAATGAGATGGTCTGCGCCAAAGCTGTTTTTATATCATCCAAGCTCTTTATTTGACCTTTCCCATTAATTACTCCATTAATCAATTTACCTATCCATATTGCAAGTGATTCGTTTGCACTTCGTTCTTGTTTGTATATCTCAATTATTTTTATCAAAGTAGCTATCACTCTTTTTGCCGGCACGCGCATTACAGACCTACCAAGCATCCCCTCTTCTCCATCCCTTCCTCCAAACAACATCGTATATGTAGGAGTCATGGTTCCATCTATTCTTGAAGCCCCACCATAAAATCCAATTGTCGCAATCTCATGTTGACCGCAAGAATTGGGACAACCGCTGATCTTAATTGTTGAGTCTCTAAGATCATCTTCAGTATCCAATCCAAGCTCTATGAATTTAGATTGTATCTCTTTTGCCAGTCTATGAGAATTGGTGATTGCTAGATTGCATGAAGTTGTTCCAGAACATCCTACAACAGAGGACATAGTCAGAGCACCAGGATTAGCAAGTCCAATTTTAGCAAGACCATTGTAAAATTCTGGTAAATCATTGGCTTTAACGAACCTTACTGCAAAATTCTGATTTGGGGTATTTCTTGCACAACCTTCACCTGAGTAATTGCGAATAGTCTTTGCAAGGGACCGAAGCTGGTTAGATGTTATATCACCAGCACCTAGGGTAATAAATACTACAAAGTAACCGTTTTGTTTCTGTGACACCACATTGGAGTGAAGCCATCTTTTATATGGGTCACTATTAATATCCACTTTTTCATTAATTAGGGGTAATTTCTTACCATTGGATAATTGCCTGATGCTAGGGATTTCCGAGTCCACTTTGTATCTATTTACTGTTTCAAGTGAAATAGTCATTTCTACGCTTGATCTTTCCTTAAAGACCAATCTCTGAAATTTTTCCCACCCCATTTCATTGACCAGATATCTCATTCTATTCCTAGCCATATTTTCACGATTACCAAGTCTATCAAACAACCTCACCACAGCCATACACGTCGATACTAGACTGTCTTCAGAAGTAAATTCCTCTAACTGATGTCCTATGAATGAAGCAGCACCAAGTCCACCACCCAGGTATATCTTGAATCCATTAATTCCGTCCTTTTTCACAGGAATCAAACCAATATCTGCAATTCTAACCAGACCATGATGTGCGCAGCAATTGAAATTAATTTTGAATTTTCTTGGCAAATTTTGGCATACAGGATTTCTGAGAAAGAATCGTGCTATTGCTTTAGCATAAGGAGTAGAATCAAATTGTTCGTCCGGACAGACTCCAGCAAAGTGGCTACACATAACATTTCTGATCGTATTGCCACAAGCCTCTCTTGTTGTTAGTCCTACTTCAACTAGACCCCTCATAACTTCACTTACATCTTCAAGTTGTATCCAGTGAAGTTGAATATTTTGACGAGTTGAAACATGGGCTGAACCAATTGAGAAAGCCTCCGACAGTGCTGCAATTTTCTCTAGCTGTTCTGGTGTCATCTCACCGCTAGGGACCTTGATCCTAACCATACTATAATTCTGTTGTAGGCGGGATCCATAAGCTCCATGTTGAAGTCGAAAACGACGAAAATCATCTTCGCTTATCTTTCCTTTTCTAAAAAGTTTCACGTTTTGCCCAAAAATCTCAGTTTCTTCCTCTTTTCCCCATCTTGGGTTGGATTTCGGAGAAAAATGCTTTTTATCAGGATAATTTAGAACTTCTCTTTTCAATACTATTCTAATTTCTCTTTCAAAACCATATATTTTTTATGGATGTAACTATTTTTAGCAATTTAATTGGATTAAAAGGGTAAATTACTCCATTCCATATTACAAACGGAAACTGTCATACTGGTTAATATCATATGAAAGACGCTCATACCAATAAGATACAACAAGAAAAAGAAATTTTATAGTCAGAATGAAAAAGGATTTCTTAAATGTCCAAATTGGTTTTCAAAATTATTGCAATAGAACATAATGGATGGGGAGAGATTTGAACTCTCGACCACCTGTGTGTGAGACAGGTATCATAACCAGTCTAGACTACCCATCCTAAGTTTCATTAATATTT
This sequence comes from Nitrososphaeraceae archaeon, assembly GCA_036258455.1. GTDB lineage: Archaea > Thermoproteota > Nitrososphaeria > Nitrososphaerales > Nitrososphaeraceae > TA-21. Next base: position 7,508 of record DATADQ010000024.1, read on the forward strand.
TCCCAATTAATAT
>DATADQ010000025.1:0-4979 GCA_036258455.1 Nitrososphaeraceae archaeon
TATGAATTCAACCTAGTGTAAATGTTTCCAAAATAAGGATAAAGATTTAATAAATTTAAAACGCGTCTACAATTGTCAGGATATTCGATCCTTGGTGAATGTTTGACTTATTTTCTCTAGACCGATGTTTATATGACCTGCAAGAATTGCTATATCATTGATGGATTCGCTGGACCAGTTACAGATAGCTGATAAGTTATATCTACCCGATATATCGAGGACTTTGAATGAATTGTCAAGAGATGTTCTCCCGGTATGACTGGCTCCATAAAATTCCAATAACCGCACTGAAGAGTTTGTATAGTGTCGTCTTCTAAATTTTGATGCGACATATTCTTTGATTCTTTTGTTGGAACGTCTTTGATCTCTATGAAACTATCCGTGTTGTCTATGTAGTACCATGGAATTGAAAAGCCGTCGAATATAGTCCAGAGCTCGCTTGTCTTGTTAATATCTTCCTTCACATGCTTACGAACTTTATCTATCTTGTCGAGAGAGGGATAAAGCTGTTGGGATGAACACGTAACAGCTGGACCTATTAGGAACCACCAATTGCCGACTGGAATATATAATTGTATTACACTATTGGGTTCAGAATAAGGCGCTGGGGCTATGAACCATACAGACTCTCCATGCTTTTCCATACATTCTTTTTGGAATTGAGTGGGTTGCCGACCAGCATAACGCCATGGTCTAGAGGGACCAACCGCGGTCACCGGATTCGCTTCGTCACTTAGTTGAAAGAGCCATTCCCAGAATTTCTTAGTCCAATCTGAGAGTGTTAGACCGGCCGGGGTCTTACTCTCTTGATGAACTTGCATATTATTGCACTGTCCCTATGATAGTTGACATGATTAATAAAGTTTGGAGTATTGAAATAGCTACGGAAATCATGAAAATAACGTATTGCAGTAACGTGTAAGTGATTGAGTAGCTTGACTCAACGGCATCGACGGATATGTAAACAAATCAATGTTCTGCTGGTGCTTATCATTACTGTATTGTTTTGGAGAAACGATTCTAACATTATCTGTACCTTCAGTCTTTTGCTAGTCTGGTGGATACAGTATTTTATACCCGGAGCAGAGCTTTGGTAGGTTTCAGTTGAACATCAGTCTCTGTACTTATAATGTCCTGGACTTTTCTCCAAAGCATTAATTTTTAATGAGCAGGTCCAGAAAATACGAATCATGCTGATATCACCTATTCGTTGAAAGTTTAATAGCAAATAAGAAATGATACTCATAATCGAATCAGATCTGATAGTTTAACTCAAAATTAGTTCTTATAATCATAAATTGATCTTTTACTTGATCTTTTACTGATTCATCATGACATGTTAAGTATGACGTTACTAAAGTGTGGTATGTTAGATCTATAGTGATTAACGGTATGTACATGAAATATATAATAATTTTTTGTTTGTGCCCTTTATTGTTGTTACCACGACCCATTCTATATTTTATTAATTATTTGTGATTTAAATAATTCTAGGACGGAATTATTCAAACCTTTGAAATGAATTACAAAATGACTGACACCTAACTCGATATATTCATTTAATCCTCTAATTATCTTTTCAGGAGTTCCTATTGTAACTCCGCCAACATGATGGTCAAGAAATTGTTTCACTGTGTTATCCTTTCTCTTATATTTGGCTACGATTTGATTTATATCTTCTTCTGATTCCGTAATTATGCATGGTAACACCACCGAAGATTGTATTTCTTTGTGATCTCTTCCAATATTGTTACAATGATCTTTTAATATAGTAATCTTTCTCTTCATCTGTTTAGTTGTACCAAAGAAAAGGTTGTATCTATTAGCATGTTTTGCAACTACCTTAAGCAGATACTTCTCCCCAGAACCGCCAACCATTATTACAGGATGAGGTTTTTGGATTGGTTTGGGATTGCATATGGCATCTTTTATTTTATAATAGTGACCTTCAAAAGAAGCATTTCGTTTTGTCCACATCTCCTTGATTATACTTAATGATTCTTCTAATTGTTTGATTCTTTCTCTGTGAGATAGCAAATCGTAACCGTATGCAAAATACTCCTTTTCATACCAGCCAGCACCTATACCTAATTCCATTCTGCCATTGCTTATTACATCCAAAGTCGAGACCATCTTTGCCAAAAGTGCAGGATTGCGATAGGAATTGCATGTTACTATCTGACCTATCTTTATTTTTTTAGTTAGTGTAGCAGTGGCCGACAATAAAGTAAAACATTCAAAAATGTTCTTTTCTATCTCATCCTTAAGGAAGGGAACGAGATGATCGTAGGCATAAATTGAATCAAAACCAAAATTATCGGCTGTTATGGTAATAGATTTTGAAAACTCGAATTGCTTAACTGGATTGTTTTCTTCCTCTAAATCAAGATCCCCTCCTCTCCATCCTTGGGGAATTGTTAACCCAAATTGTAATTTACCACTGTTTCTTTTAGGAATATTTTCCACTTCAATTCTCAACATAGACATCATTGTTTTTATTGTTGACTATAATCCAAAGTGTTATTAATTTTAGCGGTTCTTGACTTCAGAAAGTATCAATTGTAAGTTTGTTCACAAAGCAATTATGAGCTAAGATGAAAACAATATTATCTTCCCTATCGTATCGATACGGTATGCGGAAGATCAACTTAGCTATTATAGTGGCGTTTTCCATCTGTCTGGCACTTCATGTCTCAATTCCTCATCATTCTGTATTCGGACAAGTAAATAATACCAATGAAACATTAATACTAAATGACAATATGAGTACGGGAAAATCTTCTAACACTACTCGAATAATGGAGAATACTTCGGGTATGATAGATGATGCATTTGACGCACTGAAGGACTCGTTTGGATCATTTTTTGGAAAATAGCTAGGATTTTCTAATAATAATAGTGGTGGTTATCATAGATGTGTTTGGTGCTAAAATGATATCTCCTTCATCTGTTTTAAGCTTACTGTACAATAATCCGATGTCGTAAATTATACCTGTATTACCAAATACAGTAACTTTCTCTCCAATCCTGAAGGGTCTTGTGATGGCTAGATACAGACCAGAGATTAAATTTCCTAACACACTTTGGCTTGCAAACCCTATTACTATAGCGGTAATTGTTCCAATGGATGCGGCAATAAGAGGGTCCTGGCTCAAATACGAAATTATAATGGAGATTACAATGATAGCTCCGATGATTTTAATTAGGATGCGTATTATTTCCGCATTATTTTTCAAGGCGTCGTAGGAAAGCCTGTAAAACACGTTTGCAAGAGAATTAATTACAAAGTATCCAATAATTGCAACAACACCAATTTTCAAATACGGCCCATATCGGTCTTCGAGCATTTGTTCAATGAAACTACTCACAATAACTACAACAGCAATTGCAATAATCATGATTGTTATTGTTTTAAAGAGAGATCTTTGTTTTTTGTCTGTACTATTAGAATTATCATTATTAGAATTATTATTCAATTTCGTATTCTCATTGTTCGCATTATCTTTCTTGTTGTCCACTACAAGTCATAGCGAACTGTCTATATTTCAAATTTTCATCAAATAGTATATGCTGCACGAATGAACTAGATTTACAATTTTTAAACTATCAAAATGCTTGTTGGGGATAAACAATCTCTAGATTTTTTCCTATTTTTTATTTTTCATTTCTAAAGACTTAAACAGTTGGATTTATGACATAATAATGATCTTTATGGTAAAATGTACAGAATGTGGAAATGAACTTCCACCGGATGCTAAATTCTGTCCCAATTGCGGAAACCAAACAGGGCTTAAAAAAGATGTTTATGAAGTATCGGGTGGTGGCCTGGTCGGAAAAGTCAAGGAGATAATCCAGGACGCAAGGGTCAAGCGGATTGTTATAAAAGATGAAAACGGAAAAGTTCTTTTGTCCATTCCAGTGACATGGGGTACTGCTGGAGCAGTTGCTATGATCACTTTGGCCCCTTGGCTAGCTGCTTTGGGAGTAATTGCAGGTATTGTTGCAAGATGCAAAATAGAAGTGCAAAAATCTACGGAACCGTAAATCAGCCCCTCACAATTTTAATTATAAGATCCTGCTAGTCTCGTCAAATGGTAAATTAACAAAGCCTCAGAATTTACTGCATCTAATTTTCTATATCAGCTTTCTGGAGGCATGAAATGAAATTTCGAAAAATTCCTGACCAATTTACTTATGATAATCAAAAATGAAGCTTTGGTTATACGATCAGTCAAACAGAACACTCAAAATGAGCAAAATGGGTCAAAATATTCAATAATGAACAAAAAATGATTTTTAACCTCCTCTAAAAGACAACCTAATCTGAGAATCTATTTATTACGGAAGTAAGATTTGGAATCAAGAATCTAGAATTTTGTCTTCTGATAAAAAAGATATTAAAATTACGAATCATGTATATCAGCCTAAACACGAAATTTTATCCAAAAAAGATGCTGAACAAGTTTTAAAGAAATACAATACAAAGCCAAGTCAACTCCCATACATATTAATTAACGACAAGGGATTAGAGGATCTAGATGTGAGACCAGGAGATATTATTAAAATAACAAGAACGTCATTTACTGCCGGCGAAAGTGTTTATTATAGATATGTAGTGGAGGACTAGCACAGCCATGTCACAAAATACACTTGATATGTGGGCAATTATCCACAATATCTTACAAAAGGAAGGAGTAGCAAGACAACATCTCAATTCCTATGGCGAATTTATTGAACGAGGATTACAAAGTATTATCGATGAAGTCGGAGAGATAGAAATTGAAACTGCAGAATACCCGTACAAAATAAGATTAGGCAAAATTAAACTACAGCAACCTCGAATCATGGAATTAGATGGTTCGGTAACTCATGTAGCTCCTGTAGAGGCCAGGCTTCGCAACCTAACTTATGGATCCCCCATAATGCTTGAATGCAGTATTGTTGAAGACGAAAAAATTCTAGAATCACGATTTATCCAT
>DATADQ010000026.1:0-4626 GCA_036258455.1 Nitrososphaeraceae archaeon
ATTATTCAAATTCGATAAATTTTGTAACTCCGACAAGAATTTTATATCTGAAAAAGCGCCTACACTCAAAACGATAAGATCCTTTTTTGACTCGATGATTATTTTACCATATTCCCTAACAGCTCCTTTTGAAGCACATTCGATTACGATATCTAAACTGGAATAAATTGGAGAATTATAGAATTCCTTAAAATCTGAAAATAAATGCAATTCACTATTATCATAATCAACTGAGCCGATGACTTGAGATTCTTTATCAAATAATCCTACAATTTTGGCATTAGGAACTTCTTGTCTTCTTATTGCTGCCATAATCTCTCTACCAATGCTACCGTACCCTATCACTCCAACTTTTTTTTCCATCTTGTATTAGGTTTCGCTTATTGTCAATATTTGGATTTACATGATTCCTAAGTCATATTGTAAGATTTTCAAAGACAGATAAGAAGGGTTTAGAAATTCAAATCAACGTCTTCTACCCATACGTTCTGGTTTTCTTTGTCCAGGTGGACGTCTCTTTTCAAATCTCTTTACAAAATTTATCTTGTTTCTCAATTTTGATATTGGGTTTACTCTCCTCCTTCCTTCAATTTTAGGAGTTTGACCTCTTACTTTTCCCGCCTTTGTTAACGATCCATGAGTTGGCATTTGATATATGGTTGACTACGATATATAATATATCTATTACTGTACAATTTTCCTATTTTTTAAAATTAAATCAAAGTGGCAAGTATTGCCCTTATCATATGTGAAATAGGCAATGTTATCCTAAATTATACTACTTTAAATCTATATTTATGTAAATCAAGCCCATCAGATGACTTTAGTCCAATCAATGCATTCCGATCAGATTAACGCACTGAAGAAGGAGCGTAACGCCATCATTTTGGCACACAATTACCAAATTCCAGAAGTCCAAGATATAGCTGATTTTATTGGGGATTCATTGGCTTTATCGCGAGAAGCTGCAAAAACAGATGCCGATATTATTGTATTTTGCGGTGTACATTTTATGGCAGAAACTGCTTCCATACTATGCCCTGAAAAAACAGTCCTAATTCCCGATCTAGATGCAGGGTGCTCACTCGCATCAACTATTAATTCATATGAGTTAAAGAAATGGAAAGAAGAACATCCAAATGCTGTCGTGGTTAGTTATGTTAATACCAGTGCAGAAGTGAAAGCCCTATCTGATTATTGTTGTACTTCATCTAATGCAGTTAATGTTGTAAACAGTATACCCGGGGATACTGAAATCTTATTCTTACCTGACATGTTTCTAGGTTCATATGTTGGACAGGTCACTGGCAGGAAGAATATGTATGTATGGCCAGGAGAATGTCATGTTCACGCTGGTATCACTGCAGCAGACATTAATAATATTTTTCAAGAATACAATAATGCAGAATTTATGATCCATCCTGAATGCGGTTGTACCTCTTCAACTTTGTACAGTTTGGCATCTGGTGATATATCCAAGAAAGCTCACATATTGTCTACTGAAGGGATGATGCAGCATGCTAAAAAATCGGATAGTAGTCAATTTGTTGTTGCAACAGAGACAGGTATCATGTATAGGATGAAGAAAGAAAATCCAGACAAAGTATTCATACCAGTTAAGGAAAATGCTGTTTGTAAATATATGAAAAAGATAACAATAGAAAAAGTAGTCGATTCTCTAGTACATTACCAATATGAGGTCAAGGTTCCAAAACATGTTGCAGATAGAGCGAGAACTGCTATCGAACGTATGTTGACGATATCCTAAATAAATAATCAAACAAATATCCTTATCGGTAACGAAATTTGATAATAATTAATAAATTAATTAGTTGAATTCCATCGAATAATCAACTGATTTACTAGAATGTGTTAATGAGCCTACTGATATCATATCTGGTAAAGTAGTTGCGTAATCTTTGATATTTGAAAGATTCACACCTCCTGAAATTTCTACTAAAATTTTTTCTCGTAAACCAGATCTCTTCAAATACGAAATGGTTTTCTGAGCTTCTTGGGGTGAAAAATTATCTAGCATTATAATATCCGCACCACTTTTGATAGCCTCTACTGACGATTTGATATCGGAAACTTCACATTCTATCATGATGTTCTTACCAGCTTTCAGTTGAGCTATTGATATGGAATGTCTAATCGAATTGGTTAGTGCAAGATGATTATCCTTTATTAGTATCATTTCATCTAGAGAATTTCTGTGTGTATATCCTCCGCCTAATACTATTGATTTCTTATCAAAAAACCTCAGACCCGGTGCAGTCTTTCTGGTACCTGTGATCTTGATATCATTTGATACTGTTCTTACTGCATCTACAAATTTCTTGGTATCGGTAGCAATCCCACTCATACGCATTATCAAATTTAACGCCGTTCTTTCGGCTTTTAGAATAGATCTCGCATTTCCCTTGATCTTCATAACGCTACGACCCTTTTTTACAATATCACCGTCTTTAACTAGTGCATTTGATTCACAATTGCAAATATCAAATATTGTATGAGCTTCTTCCAACCCTGCAACCACTGCAACTTCAGATTTACAAATAATAAACGAGGAAGATTCCAAGTCTTCATCGACTATATATTCACTGGTCAGATCGCCTTGTCCGATATCTTCTCTGAGAAATCTAATGAGAGATTCTCGTAAATTAAAATATTGATTTAGATCTTTTGAATTTTTTTTAAAAGTCAAGTTACTTTTAGTGCATATTTATGTGGAGTTGATATTTGAAGTGTGGATGCAACCATTGAATTCTTTGAATCAAATATTACTATTGTACCAGACCAGTCAGACGAAAGTTCGGTAGACTTGCAGACAGGGCATACCTTTCCGATGGTAATTGCTTTGCATTTCTTACACGCGAGTTGCTTAGCCATTTAAGCTGGCACTGTCCCTTTCTTTTCTTTTTGGCTACTTGTCACAGGGTTTTTAGCCTTCTTTATCTCTTCTTCAATCCACTCAAGAGCTCCCAGAAAAGGCTGTCTACAGGTAATTCCGATTTTGCCCATAGCCGAGCCTTTTCCCAAACTAATTGCAGTTACTCTAGCTCTGAGTTTTGAGCCAATCTTAAGAGATTTGGCTGATTGATTTGCAACTATTACCCCTTGCTTGACATCGCTTTTCAGATAGTCATCGGTAATTTGAGAAAGGTGTAACAATGCATCAGTTGGCCCTATTCTTACAAATGCACCAAAATCCGTAATTTCAACAATTTCCCCTTCCACAATTTCTTGTAATTTGGGATAAAATGTTAATGCCTTAAAAGACACCTTGTGAAATGTGGCACCGTCACCGGAAACCAATTTTCCGACATTATTTGTTTTTGCATCAATAATCATAATAACATATCCCAATTCAGGATTTATCATACTCTCATATTTCTCCTTGAGAATTTCCATTGTGGTTTCATTCAGAGATTTTTTCATCATACTGGGAGGTATTCTTACGACATCATCCATGTGTATTATCGCAAACATTACTTATTGTCAATTGGTTTAAATTATCAATTTATGAACCTTTTCATTATTGATTTTTAGTAACTAAATGTTTGTCGTCATTTAGCGGCATTGTAATTCGTGTTATTCGTTCTTATTCGGCCAACACTACTTTCCTTTACCGATTTTATGGCTCAATTCACTAGGCACCTTCCATGCATTTACAGTTAATTCAAAAGATTTCTTACTTTCGTCGGGAGTCAAGAAGTTCTTTACGCCTCACGATGATCGGAATACATTCCTGGTTTATGCAAACAGTTAGTTATGTCAATCGATCTGTGTGCATGTACGGATGCATTCCAGAAATGTATTATGTATAGTGGTGTCAAAGGAATGGTGGTGTGAATGGATCGACCACCTCAACGGTACCCATCATACCAGTGTCCTCATGTGGAAGAATGTGGCAATGAAAGACGAATCTTCCAACGAAATCCTCAAATGGGATACGGACTACCACTTCACCATTCGCCGGAAGGATCACTGTGTCCTGCAAGCCATGTGCCTCATAAGTTTGATTATTTACCGACATTACCTGGAAGTCATTGATGTGAATGTGAAATGTATGATCATCGTCATCGATATTTTTAATGTGCCATTCCTCTAGGTTTCCTAGGTTCACTGTTTGGTCGACTCGGTTATGATCAAAAACCTTACCATTGATCATGTTAGTTCCCTGTTCGCCAAAGCGGTTCATTGTTGTGTTGGACTCGGACGCAGAATAGACTAACTCACGTATTTCGTGGATCCCTTGATCTCCTAGGTCTTGCCTTGGTACTAGACTCGATACATTGACTTCCGCTGCCTCAGCTCCAGCATTGCCTTGGACGTTTATCGTTGCTAGGGTTACCTCAGGATATGGGTGCGTAACACCACCCCTGTACGGGAGCATTTTAAGAGGATAAGTTCCATTTTCTCCGCCAGTAACCAGCACGGAGAATCGCTTACCAGCGGCAAGCACAAGGTAATTTGTATCCGAGACCTCCCAGACAGGGCTACCATCTTGTTCGATGACACGGAAGGTATGACCTGGTAATGTTATATTGTAAAACGTTCCGGGATCAATATTCGCAAATCGCCATAGTTGAGTCTCGCCTGGTGAAATACTTACAACAGGAT
>DATADQ010000027.1:0-21356 GCA_036258455.1 Nitrososphaeraceae archaeon
GAATCCCATTTGTTCCCAACGGATCATCCCCAATGTATTATTTTTGATAACAACTATTTTGATTGGGAGGTCATACTGTACGGCAGTAGCAAATTCACCCATCAACATAGTTAGTCCACCGTCACCAACGAATGCAATACACTGTCTTTCTGGAAAAGCGATCTGTGCTGCTATCGCGTATGGTAAACCGTTTGCCATACTTGATAAAGTACCTGATAATGAAAATTTCATTCCTTTTCGTATATCTATGTAACGAGCTGCCCAAGTGGTGTTCGCACCACAATCCACAGAAATTATTGCATTATCTTCCAACTCGTCAGAAATTGCCTTTGCCACGACCTGCGGTTTGATTGGCTTGTCGGTTCTAGTACTCTTTTCTTTCAATAATTTATTCCACTTTTTCATTTCTTCCTGTTTTGATTTCAGAAACTCACCTTCTGTCTCCTTATCCCTCTGATGCAACAAAGGTAACAATTCAGACAATACGAGTTTAGAATCACCTACCAATCCGATCTCAACAGGATAACGTAATCCAATATTATTTGGTTTAATATCAATCTGTACTCCTCTTGCCTGACCTGGTTTTGGAAGGTAGTCAATATATGGGAAAGATGTTCCAATCATTAGTAAAGTGTCAGCTTCATTCATTGCGTTTGTTGCAGGTTCAGTTCCTAAAAGCCCCAGACCACCAATACAGACAGAATGGTCATCGGGAATTACTGCTTTCCCAAGCAAAGCCTTTACGACAGGAGCCTCCAACTTTTCTGCCACATGTATTACTTCATCTCCAGCACTTAGAGCTCCCTGTCCAACTAGCAATACTATTTTTTTACCAGAATTCAAAATTTTTGCGGCTTCTTGTAATAGGCCTCTATCCGGTACGGTTATGTTAGCGTAAAAATCTGAAGTGTGACCAGCTACTTTATGCCTAGAGTATTTTCCTTTTAGTTTCGTCTCTTGTACATCGATTGGTATTGTTAGGTGGCTAACTCCACGCAATGATAATGCTGATCTGCATGCTATATCCACTGTCATCTCAGCATGCTCAGGTTTATTTATCATGTTATTATAAACAGTAACATCTGAAAAGAGTTGTAAAAGATTAACATCTTGCTGATAATTAGAATTCATAAGGTCAGAATAAGTAGTGCCAGTTATCGCTAGAACCGGGGTATTGTCTAACTTCGCATCATATAATCCATTTAAAAGATGTATAGCGCCCGGTCCAGAGGTAGCGACACACACTCCTAATTTTCCCGTATATTTTGCGTAGGCGCAAGCCATGAAGGCTGCTGATTCCTCATGTCTGACAAGAATGAATTTAATTTTATCCCTTCGTCTCCTTAAAGCTTCGATAAATCCGTTTATTCCATCACCTGGAAGGCCAAAAATGACTTCAACTTTCCAATCAAGCAAGGCCTCAGCGATAATATCAGCTGTACGCATATTTTCATACTCGCTCATAACTCATTGCACAACAACGTGATATAAGTGAGTTTATGGTAACGCTAATCATATAACAGGTTCCTTAACGCTAATGAAGCTAGGATTGCCAGGGCCTCTTCTTCTCAGCCATTTTGAATCAATTATATAATAAGATTTAGCCCTGCTTCTGTTTCAATATTCTATTTCATGACGGTGCCTGGTGTGTTCCTTCCCTGCCACTTCCTTCCTAGTCACCCTCGCCAAGAATCATCTTTTAGGCGCCAGAAGCATGGCTTTAACTATCACTGTTTATGCGGGAATAGCTATTCACTTTTTCTGGTAAGATCATCTTGGAGCTAAAGGTAAATACATTAGCTAGCCGGTCACCAAAAAATGCCTGATCACAGGATCTTGTCAGGTGATATCAAATAGATTGAAACGAAATAATTTTGCACAATGAGTAAATGACCTATGAATAAGGTTCATATCTGCTTCGTCCCCTCTATTAAAGGGGTTCAACTTAAAGGATCGGTATGAATATGTTACCAATATATTGGAGTTATAATAATAAAAATTAAATTGGATCAATCAAGTTGCAATGAGTCAATACTTTTTTAAACTAGATTTATGGATTTGAACGTTGCTAGTAAGTGGTATCTGTTAAACAATTTAACATAAGATGGTCCGGAGGGATTAGGAATAAATTTGTCTCTAAAAGAGGACTCAGATCCATAAAAATAATAATATGATTATGCCCAAGTATTTTGAAATCCATTCATCCAACTATAAACTATAGCATATACTTAATATCGTAAGAATTTGTAGGATATGTAAAAATTGCTTCTTTAATTTTATCTACATCTAGGCCTAGCCTAATTGCTAATGCAAAAATATTGATAACCTCTTCAGCATGTGGTCCCAATACATGAGCGCCCAAAATACAGTTACTGTCTTTTTCTATTAATACTTTGAAACCAGAGCAGCTTTCTCCTATTCGACGTGAAGAATACCAAGAGGATGTATCTTGATAATTAGTTCTAAAATTTAATCCCTGTTTCTCTGCTGCCTCTTCCTGTAATCCAACAGATGCCAGAGGCGGAACAGTAAATACTACACTTGGTATCCCTTTATACTTAGGTCTTGACTCGTTTCCGTTAAGCAGATTATAGGCAACAATTCCTCCTTCATATCCAGCTACCGATGTTAATGGCATCCCTTCACTAGCTGCTACATCGCCAGCTCCATATACTGCAGCATTTGAAGCACTTTGAAGATATTCATTCACTTTAATACCACCTTTTGTGTCGAACTCTATTCCTGCTGCTTCTAAATTTAGATCTTTAGTATCAGGGATCCTCCCTGCACCATGTACTATCAATTCAGTCTCAATAACTTCAGTTCCCTTAGCATTGTTAGTGTTACCATGGGTAATAGATGAATAGACAGCAAATTTTCTTCCTTTGTCTATCGGCTCTATCTTTTTTACTGAAGACTCTAGCTTCACGTTCACACCAATCTCTTGAGTTCTTTTTAACAATAAATTAACAAGATCGGGATCAAATCCTACAAGGGGTCTCCTACCTCGATGTAATATGGTTACATTTGAGCCACAGCGGGCTGCGATGTGAGCAAATTCAAATGAGATATATCCTCCTCCAATAAATAAAATATCACAAGGTAATTTATCAAGTTCCAAGAACTGATCACTTGTAACAACGTGCTGTTCACCTGTAATATTCAATTTTGCAGGTTTGGCTCCTGTAGCTATTAATATGTACTTCCCTTGTATCGTTTGTTCTTTACTTTTGTTGGTATCATCTATTACCTTTAATGTATTGCGACCAACAAATCGTGCAGTACCATGAAATGAATATATACCAGCCTTAGAGAATGCTTCTTCTCTATTTTTTGGAACCGGTTCTGTGAAAGTTCGTTTAAACTGCATTAACTCTGTCCAGTTAATTTTTATATCTTTTGTTACTTTACTGCATATTCCTTTATTTTCCATTCTATGGATCCAATCAATTAATTCAGCTGCTCCTACCAGCACCTTTTTTGGATCGCAACCGCGGAGAGCACAGGTACCCCCATATGGCCTTGAATCAATAACCGCAGTTTTCCAACCGGCTGAATGACATTCCCAGACTACGGTTGATGCTGTTACTCCTGTTCCAATAACAATAAGATCGAAAGTATTTTGAGTGGTGTTCACAACTAGTATGTACGACTATTTCATAAAAAGAATTGTGTTAAGATATTATATTTCTCAAAAATCAAGTCGCAGATCTTGCGTAGTCGGTCGTAAATTAACAATTCGGATCCAAACTGGGTTAAATACTTAATAGTACTATATGCCGACATGATTGCTCAATTATCAAGGTAGCCACAGGACTTCGGACCCATTTTACATAATCTTATCTTTGCTCCATCTAGTTCCCAGTTGTTAGTACACATCTAAACCGAGCTTTACCACTCATCATATGATCATATGCCTCTGCTGCGTGCTCTAATGGAAAGACTTCATTTATGGACCTTACACCAGATAGAGCACTAAATGAGAGTGTGTCTTGCGAGTCGATGGACGTACCAGCGGGCCAGCCTATCAATGATCGGCGTCCTAAAATCATCAGATTTGGAGGCACCTGAATTGGCTCCTCAGATGCTCCTATCACGACAAGCTTTCCGTTCGCTGCAAGACCTCCAAGGATTTCAGTCATCGCCTTTCCACTTGGGACAGTTGCAAGTATAACTTTAGCTCCTCCCAACTTGTTAAGGGCTTCGACTGCATTCTCTGACCGATTATCAATGTATTGCCTTGCACCCAGCTTCTTCATCAATTCCTCTTCCTTGTCTCTTGCTCGGCCGATGGCAACAGTATTAAAACCCATTTTAGCAGCAAATTGAATTCCTAGATGTCCAAGTCCTCCCATTCCAAGAATAGCAACAACGTCGCCTACACGTGCTCCACTATTCCGAAGAGCATTGTATGTAGTAATACCAGCACACATGAGAGGTGCCGCTTCTATATCTGAAAGCTGCTCGGGGATTGATGCTAGAGATTCGGTAGGAGCAATCATATAATCTGCATAGCCGCCATCATATGAAATGCCTGGTACTTGTGCATATTTACAAGTAACAAAATCTCCACGTCTGCAAGATTCACAATGGCCACAATGACCTCCATGCCAGCCAACAGCTACTCTCTGTCTAGCTTCCCATTGAGTGACGTCTTTGCCTACTTTATCTATAACCCCTGCAATCTCATGGCCAGGAACCCTTGGATACTGGATACCTGGAAATAATCCTTCTTTAGTGAACGAATCACTATGGCATACACCGCATGCTTCTACTTTGATACGAACTTGTGTAGCACTAGGTTCTGGAATATCTCTTTCCACAATTTCAAAAGGGCCTTTAGCTTTAGAAACTTGAACTGAACGCATATGTACCACAATGTTGGATCATTTTATTTAATAGTATCTGATATTACCTGATTTGGTATAGAAGCAAAGAATGGTAAGTGGTGTAAATAAACAAAAGCCCAATGAATAATTCCCAGGTATAAGCGGTGACATGAAGAACGGATTTATCGTTAGGTCTGTGGATAGCTTGAGAGCCTATCACACAATCCAATAACCATACGGGCCGATGTAGATTCAGCACCCCTATTGGTTGCCCATATCAGCGGCGATGTTGCATGTACTAACTAAGCCAATCGCCGCTAGGCTTGTGGGTGATCCTTGGCTTGACTTACACGGTATTCTGGATCATTGGGATGTGGAGTAAGCGGTGTAATAGTGACCTTCATCCAGATATGAAGGGGTAATGACGTGAGGATTTCGCGGAGCTCTGCTTCGTTGGCGGCGCGGAAAAGTCCAATGCTGTGCCATTCGTCTGGGCCAACCGGCGGACGCCAGAGCCGAATCAAATGGCCTGCTTTGGCAAGTTCAGCGGCGCGTGCTTTCTCCGCCGCGCGCAACTCATCGACTTTGGTGGGGCTAGTTCCTTCCGGAACCGTGGTGACTAGATCGGTGAGGAATTCCATAGCTTTCTCATTTCACTCGCTAAGATTTAGTCATTTCTGTCACCGTTTGCTTTGTATAGTTTGAGTCGTATACATTTCATTCCACATGATGATTATGAATCAATTGATCATAGAATCTGACTGACTTTATATTAACAAATTCTAACATACCAAATCTGGATAACTCTCTGCCAAATCCGCTATTTTTGATACCTCCGAAAGGAACCCTGGGATCTGATACTACCACATTGTTCACAGTAACAATGCCGGACTCGACAGCTCTTGATAACTTTTCAGCTTTATCTAGATCTTGTGTCCAGATACTTGCTCCAAGACCATACTTAGAATCATTTGCAATATTCATTGCCTCATTTTCATTATCGACTGTAATTATAGGAGCAATAGGACCAAACACTTCTTCGGTTGCTACGTTCATCTTTGGAGAAACGTTTTTCATAATTGTTGGACGATAGAAGAAACCTTTGCTGTACGCACGCTCTCCGCCTGTAATAATTTCAGCACCCTCCCTCACAGAATCCATCACTAGGGATTCCATATTATTGAGACTTTTGGCATTAACAAGTGGACCAATATCAGTATCATCTGAAAGAGGATCTCCTATCTTCAGCTTTTCAGTTTTTTGCACAAATTTTTCTATAAACTCCTTTGCAATATTTCCTACTACAATAAACCTTTTTGAAGCAATACAACTTTGCCCACAATTGATAAAGCGTCCTTTGACTGCTCCAGTTGATGTTTTTTCTATGTCTGCATCTTCGCATACTATGAATGGATCACTCCCTCCTAATTCAAGAACGGTTTTTTTCAACTGGGATGTAGCCCTCATTGCAACTTTTGCACCGACTGGAACGCTACCAGTAAATGTTACCGCATTAATATTTGAATCAATAAGTGTTTCGGCAATACTCGAATTTCCTATCAGAGTCTGGAAAATGCCCTCCGGTACTCCAGCCTTTCTAAAAATATTCTCAATCTCAATTCCACATTGCATTGTAGCACTCGCCGGTTTCAAAATAATGGTATTACCAACCATTAATGAAGGGGCTGCAAATCTTAACGCTTGCCAATATGGAAAATTCCAAGGCATTATGCTACCAATTACTCCAAGAGGGTCATAGGCTACGATACTCTTTCTTGCATCGGTGTTGACTACTTCGTCTGACGCAAAGACTTTACCATTATCCGCGAAGTATTCTATTGTCCAAGCACATTTGTCTACTTCAGACCTTGATTCTTTGATGGCCTTTCCCATTTCTTGTGTGGCAGTCTTAGCTAGAATTTCCTTATTCTTTCTAAATTCGTTTGCAAAAGCATAGAGAAAATCTGACCTTTTAAGTATGTCTTTTTTCCACTCTGAAAACGCTTCTCTTGCCTTCTTCACGGATTCGTGGATTTTTTCTTTAGTCATGATTTCATATTCCTTAAGGATCTCCTCCGTTGCCGGATTAAGCGTCTTCAATTTTGTTTCAATTTCAGTCCCGTTCAAGGATATATCATCCCGTCACCCAGTATTTTGCCATAACAGTAAAAATCGCACTGTGGAATATAAATGTGGAATAGCTTGTTACAAATCCAGCTATTTCATCCATGGTGAATATGCTAGGAAATAGAAAGCCGGATGAATTGAAAGACTCATGATTTTTTCTGGTTTTATCTTTAGAATTACCCTTTTATGACTTGGTTTGCGATAGTAATATTTCCCAATTCCTAGATATCTCTTTGCAAGTTTTTTTAAATGTTCATCAGCTCCTTCACTTGTCTGCTCCAAAACCTTTCCTTTTATTGATACCATATTGAAAGGATTGTTTTGTTCTACTATTGATAATGCTATTCTTTTGTCTTTTGTAATGTGTCTGATCTTTGCTGATTCTTCGAATGTATTAATCAATATTAAATCATTAACCATCTCAGCCCAGACTGGAGTAATATGAGGTGAACCGTCTTTTGATAACGTTCCCACATATGCCAAGTTTCTGAATTGAAATAGACGGTATAGCTCATCTTTACTCAACTCGGTGACGCCGGCAAATAGTTCAGTTTTTGAAACTGTGTCATTATCAGTATTGGGAGGAGCAACATCCACTATTTCGACAGAAGTCGGCATCCTACCCTTATCATAACTATCATTATTTTGCACATACATTACAGGTCGCTCATTAGATATTAACATTCTTCAATGAAAAGATCTCCCCACTTTAAAAGAGATGAGGACTGCCTGAATTAAAATTGGGCTAAATAAATTGAGCCAGCTCCTCCTAAATACAACTGTCTTGATGACCACGGCTGGCGCCTTAATGAAATTATAAGCAAGTTGTTTTAATTGAATTATTGATGCGACCGGATATTTTACGCTGAATGGTATTTCATTGTATCCCTAACGCTGAATGGTATTTCATTGTATCCCTATGGATCTCTATCCTTTAAGAAATCACTTATCTTTTTAATACCGTTTAGCGTTAGTTCATTTTTTTCGTCATAATCGGTCTTTGGTTCTAATAATTTATTGTCAAAAAGGTTTCTGATTGCTATTCCGGTTTCTAGTTTGCTATATGGCCAAGGCATAAACTCAGGGAACTTAAGGACTTCACTCACGAGTTTATCAAGTTTTTTTTCATTTCCACTTTTTTTAGATTCAATCTCTAATTCAGAAAACCGGATTTCATTGTTACTATTTAATAGTATGGTAGTAGTATCAACATCAAACTCAAATTCTATTTGTCCCGAGGCTTTGTTAACCGCATTTAGGATTTCTCTGATCGTTTTTCGATTTTGTATAATTATTAATCCAAGATTTTTGAATGTTATTTTGGGGTCGTTATCATAGGATCGTTGGTGATTTTGAAATCTTATATTCATTGTAACTAAATTATTGGTTATATCATTAAATGCTTCTTGAGACCAATATCTCTCTATCTCAACCCTATCAGAATAATTCTCTCTTATTTCTTTCAAAACCTTAAGTGTTACTTTGTAAACTTTTTCGTCCAATATCCTTACTCGGAGCTGAATTTTCCGAGCTTCTAACTTTTTATCCTGGGTATCATAGTACAAATCATGTATCTTTTCAGTTCCATTTTTTACTGGCTCATAGGAACCATTTCGAATTGCATTTTGAATTTTTTCAAATATGACTTTTATGTTGCGAGTTAAAAATAGCATCACAGCTTCAACTTCAGACATTTAGCACATTCAGATATTTGCAGCGTTGCTTTTATTTTTTGAATCTTGCCCTTTTTATTTATATCCTAGATCAGCATACCTCCAATGCGTTATCCCTCGACATAATCGCTGAGATTACAGACTACACTAGATACCAAAATCAATTTTTATCAATCTACAACAGCTTGCCCGATTGATTCTACACTATACATGATATAATTACTGCAAGACGTAAGAAAACAATTCAATGGATCACTCACGCTACTGAAAGTTGAAGCAAAGTAAAAAATTCTATAGTTAATACATGAGTATTACCAATTCAACATTTGCAAACACTTCGATATTATAATGAGTACTTATCATATTGCTTCATCTTCAAGCAGTGCAGCTTCAAATGCCACTGCCTTGTCAGGTTTGGATGCATATATGACGTAATGATGATTGTTTAAAAGTCCACTTATCCATTTCTGTCTCATAGTTGATTCAATTTTAGATATGTCATAATAACACATTTGTGAACAATTAAATTCATGAAAATGTTCATGTCCTGTTTTTTCTAGCGCAAGGCCTAATTCCATTCCGCTACTTGTCTCTGTATCTGTTATAGTTCTTCCGACAAATCTATATGGTGGTTTCATTCCTTTTGCAGCTTCTTCTGTTATCTGCTTAAGTGTAGCAAGTAAATCATGTTTATTATCATCGGACTTTTCGATCTGATAGATGCGTAAGGAATGATTTTTCTTATACAATTCAACATCAATTCCTTCCTTAACTAGTTGTTCTTCGATTATGTGAGGCTCATCGGAAGTAAATAATATACAAGATTCTCCATTTTGCAAACCATTTAGAAAATACCGCGATATTATCCAATATGCATATTCTTTACTGTCATATAGTAAAACCATATGCTTGTTTTTCTCCATTTGGTCAATGAATTTCATTGGACGATAATTTACTTTATTGTTTTTTGTCGAATCTGCAGGCATTATTATTATTTCATGTCCTCCTCTGAAAAATACACGTATTTTATACCCATCTCAAGAACAAAATCGGCAATTCTTTGATAATCTTGCAAAAAGTCTTTGCCTCTCTCAGTTATCGTAAGTGGATGCTGTCTTATCATCTTCTTGTTTTGTAATTCGTCCAGATATCTCGCAAATTTATCATATGCGAGATTACTTTTTAATTGCACATGCGTAGGTTTTGCAGCTGGTCCATACTCATGATAGTCATTATAATTTGTCAGCTCATGAGAAATTGCTGTAAGAATATCATTATAAATTTCCATCTTGTTCCTTTTTGGTTTGGGCAGTGTCAATATCAATCCCTTTTCTTATTAATAAACCTCCCCTAGGGGAGCAATACGTATTATATTTTAATATTAAAATGAATTATGAATAAAACACAAGGAAATAGCAAAAAAACAGGATACGTGGTATCTCTCATCTATAGACTTCCAAAAAAATCATGATGCAATAGTTGAGCTCAATAAAAAATATGTAGATATGCTTGCTCAATATAGAGTTCTACGACACGATGTATACCAACTAATCAAAGCAGATGAAGTGCCAGAATTTATCCACCTCGATAAAGTCGTATCAGCAAATCTTGATGACGAAGAGGTATGGATTGAAACGATGCACTATAAAGATAAAAATCATTGGCTTGAAGCAAGAGCAAAAATGGAAAAAGATTCCAAGTGTCAACAAGGATGGCAAGAGTTTGCGAAACTTCTTACACCCAATTCGAGTGTGATCTGTGATGAATTCAGTAAGGTTCAGGAGATAGGTTTTGAATAGAATATGGTTACCAGAAATTATAACATAAATATAAAAACAAAAGAAGTTCACAATCATGACAAAAAATATAAATCTTAGAATTACTTTCACATGACTCAGAAGAAAAGATTGACAACCCAAATTTTTGTGAACTTGCCGATAAAAGATCTCAACAAAACAGTAGAATTCTTTACCAAACTTGGTTTTACATTTAACCCTCAATTTACAGACGAAAATGCCACATGCATGATTGTGAATAACGACATATTTGTAATGCTTTTAGTTGAAAAATTTTTTAAAAGTTTTACTAAAAAGGAAATTTGTGATACTACTAAAGATACTGAAGTCATAATAGCATTGTCGGCCGAAAGTAGAGAAAATGTGGATCAAATGATAAACAAGGTAATCCAAGCTGGAGGGAGAGAACATACAAACCCACAAGATCATGGCTGGATGTACGGGCGTAGTTTTGAGGATATTAACGGACACCTTTGGGAAGTGATATATATGGACAAAAATGCCTTAAAAGAACAATAAAAAATGTTCTAACATGTACAAAGTTTATAATTCACAAAAACTAAACCATCTCTTGTCAAACCTGTTTCCTTAGCTAGTAAAGCAAATCGAATAGAGAGGTTCTTGTTAGGCCTTCCAACTGGCGATAAAGTAAGGAGTAATCTCAATAGCGCTATAGTTCTTGGCAAATTCAATGCGATCCTTTGCTTCAGGACTATCAGCAGAACCCATGTATCTGATTAGATTGCGTGACGTTATCTTCTTCGCATATTCAGGGTCATCGATGACATTAGCCCTTGCCTTGCCCCGTACGCCCCTATCAGCGATGTCCACTAGAAAATAAACTTCAGGATTTTTCTTCAGTGAACGGATCTTCGTACCGCTAGTATTGCTTACGGCATAGAATTTTCCATCCTCATAATAGTACCAAATCGGATGAACCAGTGGTGAGCCATCTCGTTCGTTGATCATCGCCATCCTTAAGTATATTGGTTGATTTAGTAGCTCATCGATCTCACCTTCCTGCATTGGTGGAAATTCAGGATCAGCGGATCGGTACTTCAATACTTATCATTGGTGTCGCTGTTAGTTAAACTTGACGTAGACTTCCCCTCAACGTAGTATTGATAATATGGGCAGAATATCCAAGCAAAAAGTCACCCATAAATTTAGAAAATAAATCTTATAACGAATTTGGATACTAGTCTGGACAAAGTGCTGAGCCTAGACATTTATTCGGCACACTTGCAATTCTTTCCATGTTCCCGCTTTCTTCCAACGCTGAGGATGTCTGTGTATTTTGAGCGGTTGGATTTGCGCCATTAACTTTTCCACCGCTTGTTGAATTAATCATGTTTAGTACTTTCATATCAGGGCTCGACATATTCTGTGCAGTTACGTAACTAAGGACTAGTAGCATTACTGCTATTAGGATAGAAATCTGTTTCAATACTCATTTCTCACCCTCTATTTACCACGACCATGCAACCAACGCCAAGAATACCACGGCGCCAAACATTCCGGTAACACCAATTATTGCCCTATTTAGAGTACCTAATCTGACTTTCTTCATTACAATAGTCTAGGCAATAATAACTTAAGTCTTTAATGATTAATAATAATATATTCTAAATGGTTCACATAGATCTATGGTCTTTTTTATGCAAAGTGTTTTATCCATGATCGATGATCCCGATGATACCTCTAAATTCATTAAGTCAGCTGGTGGGTTATTGGTTGTTTTATTTATCACAGCCAGATAATTCTCATCAGCGTGCCACTTTATCTTTTTAATGTGATGCACAGATGTAACCAAAAGTTTTGTTGCTTTACACATTTACGTAACGTACCTGCTGTTATTTCCTTTTTTTCTACTCTATCTTTCTGATTGTGTGTATCTCAGAATGGAATTAGAGGCAAGCAAGATCCTGTCTTCCCTTTTCTGCAAAAAGATTGCATCTCTCCTCAAATTCAGATCCATTAACTGAAACAGCATCAAAAAATCTTCTTGGTGTAAGGTGATCTTATCGAATAGGCAAATAGGAGATACGGACTAGCATATCCCTATATCATCCTTAATCATCCTAGATCTATATGAACCAAGTAAAGCTCTGGGTAGTAATTATTACCTTGTCTTTAACTGTAGGTTCAAGTTTCATAGCCATCAAAATTGTTCTTGACTCCATATCACCTTTATTTGCATTCAGCATTAGGTTTATGATTACAGGTGGTATTTGATACTAGTTTCTTTTATTTTTGATAGAAAAAATCGAGAAATTAAAGAAATCAAGCTCTGGAGAAATGCTTTGGTTGTAGGTGCAATCCTGATAGTTGGCGGACATGGATTGATAGCATGGGGAACACAATATCTCTCTGCAGGTATTGCCGCTTTACTAAATTCAACAATTCCCTTATGGGTAGTATTATTTATGTTCTTGATGTTTCACAGTAAAATAACAAATTCAGCAAGGATAGGTCTTGCCCTAGGTTTTGGTGGTATGATAATCCTTGTTGGACCATCGATTGGAAGTCAAGGATTCAGTCTAATAGGAATCACATCTTTGCTGATAAGTTCAATGCTTTGGGCACTAGGATCTATCTACTCCGGAAAATCCTTCTTGCCACAAAATTTTTTATTATCTGCAGGAATGGTTACGTTAGTAGGCGGATCGTTACTACTAATTCCTAGTTTTCTAATTGGAGAATTTAATCTGATACTTTCTTATTCTAATATAGACTTAGACTTGCTCATATCCTATTTATTTTTAATTTTTATCGGTACTATCATACCATTTGCTGAATTTTATTGGTTACTTAAAGTGAGTACACCACCAATAGCTAATACCTTTGCTTATATAGCACCTATTGTGGCCGTCTTTTTGGGATGGGCTATTCTTGATGAATCTGTAACGTATCTAACCATTATAGCAACAGTTGTTATTTTGCTAGGTGTGACATTGATAGTTAGAACGTTGGACAACAAGTAGTTGTCTTTTGTTACTAGAAACATTACCTACTCTTAGTGATCGGAAAATATAGCCACCAGTTGTTAAGCTTCAATTTTCCTATATATATTAAAATAAATAATTGTCCATACTTATAAGAGCATGATTGAATATGTTGCTTTAAATGGTATTGAGCAAGAATTATGGGAGGTCGATTATGAAAATAAAGCTATGCAATATTTGTATTTTGGAGAGCGTAACAAGAGAATAATGCAATAACCACAAAGTACTACTGGAAACCGATTAACATTAACAACATCACAACAATTATACACGCTAGGACAACGAACTAAATACGTAATGGCCAAAATTGCATTAATAGTTGGATCCGTTAGGCGGGATCGTCAGGGTATCAAAGTCGCACGCTGGATTGAGGAGAAATTGAAGACTCGTAATCACACAATATATTTTATCGACCCCTTGGAACTGAATCTGCCCTTGCTTGATAGAATGTATAAAGAGATGGTAGACCCTTCAGAGAAAATGAAAACCCTTAGGAACAAGATGAGTGATGCAGAGGGATATCTTGCAGTGACTCCCGAATATAATAGTGGTCCGTCCGGTGCGATGAAAAATACATTGGATTACTTTTTAGAAGAATATTATTTCAAACCATCAGCCATAGTTTCTTACTCTCCAGGAATGTTCGGTGGGATAAATGCTGCACAGCAACTTAGGCAAGTATTTGCAGAGTTAGGTGCTCCATCTATATCCTCATCCTTCACAATACCGAGACTCCATAAGGTATTTAGTGAAGATGGTAAACTAATTGATGAGGCATATGACAAAAGGGTATCAAAATTTCTAGTAGAATTTGAATGGTATATTGAAGCCTTCAAGAACCAAAGAGCAAAAGGAACTCCCTACTAGGTCGTATGCAGTCTAGTTGAATTCTCTATAAAAATGGCAAGTAGGCCGTTACTGCTTTACTAATATGCCGTATATTTGTGCGGCCAACACTTTCATATCAATACGAGCTATGGAATTGTAAAGTATTTCTATACATTAGTACACCCCACCCCTGCGTTTTCATGAATCCAAAAAGAAATATGAATGAAAGTTTATATGAAATGGTATTGACATGGAAACACACAGATGACAAACGTTGCCTCTTACAGATGTGAAGAATGCGATGCCGTATTTGACTCACAACAGGAGCTAATTCAACACGAAATCTATGCTAAATACAAAAGACCAGGTTACTGCTGGCAATGATATCAATACGACCGAGAATAAAGTTGAGCAATCTATAATCTTCCTTTATTTATAAGAAGGCCATAGGTAAGCCACTTCGGATCCAATCCATATGAGCTATTATCCCATCAATTATTCAACTGCCTGTGCGATCCTACTAAGAGCCTCATCTGTACTTTGCTTAATACCATTTTCTGCAAATCCCCGACCTATAATAGGTATACTAGAAAGGTCGATGTCCCATATCGCATCTACTCTAGTCTTGTTTTCAGATATAGGATCCAATTGGAGTATTCTGGTGCCCGTTACCAGCCCCTCTGTTAGGTTCGTCTGGATTTTCATTAGTCTTGGATAGAGCGTCACAATTTGATGACTTGTATTATTTTGAGGACCGGCACTAATCGTTACTTCCCTTTCAATTATGTCATCTGTCTTGTTAATGTTCTTTATTTCTTTAAATGTAGACCAATATTGCGTTTCATTATCAACATTCGAAATGATATTCCACACTTGATCAGCAGGTGCAGAAATTTCTCGGGTAACATTAAGTGAGGTAGCAAAGACCTGTGGTATGGCAGCGAAAACCATTCCCATCACTACAAATATGACAGCGGGAATAACTGGTTGTAAGTTAATACTAGTCCTGGTAGCTTGTGGATTAATTTTGTTATACTTAATCAATTCTTCAGTTACGTCTCTTGAAGCACAGATAAGAAATTCCCGGCAGGATCCTTAAACCATGCTATTTTAGGGCCTCCTCCTCCGAGACAGATACCTTTGTCATTAGTCATAAGCTCACCTTCGTTGTACTTTTCAAAATGTACTCCCGCGTTGGTGAGATTATCTACTGTCTGCTCGACGTCTTCAACAGGAAAATTAAGCACTGTAAATGTAGCAGGAGTGTGATCAGTTTTGGGGTATATGAATATCTCGTTATTACTTTTTGGATACAAACTCAACCCTTCCTTAGATTCTGATATGTCAATTCCTAATGTCTTACCGTAAAACTCTTTGGCTTTATCTAGATCGTCCACTGAGAAACTGGAAAATGCTCTTGTGTTTTTGAAGATTGTCATGTTACACTATAAAGAAAGGTGCTTTCTTATTAGTAACCCTCCCCAAGGGGAGTAATTTTTTTTATATCAACGGTACACCACACAAACAATGAACAAGATTGAAAATGACATAGGTTATGTAAAACTAGCAAAGACTAAACTGCAAACTATGTTGATCGTAGCGATGATGGTGGTTGGTTTGTTTGTTGGAATTAGTCTTCTTGATTCATTGATCAATATTTCTGCCAGTACTCAAAAAAACATAACAAACAATGAAAGTACG
This sequence comes from Nitrososphaeraceae archaeon, assembly GCA_036258455.1. Taxonomy (GTDB): domain Archaea; phylum Thermoproteota; class Nitrososphaeria; order Nitrososphaerales; family Nitrososphaeraceae; genus TA-21. Next base: position 15,960 of record DATADQ010000027.1, read on the forward strand.
AGGAACCATTAGTTTAATTACGGGTACAAAATTTGTGGCCCGATTATTATTAAAATAAAAAAATATTATAATGGAATGGAATTAAAGAGGAGAGAACAGAAGAGTGGGCAAGATCATCAAAATTCATATACATCCGACAAACGTTCAGCTCTGAAAATTTGCTTAACTGTCCTCCTTGGTCTTCCATCGTTAAAGATAGTTTTAGGTTCGTACCTTGCAGAAAAAGCAGCTATGTGAGCCAAGATGGGCTCTAAAGCCTTGCCTTTATCGGTTAATGAATATTCGGTCTGCACAGGTCTACTATTGATTATTGTTCTTTTTATTATACCAAAATCTTCAAGTTCACGCAATCTAATCGAAAGTGTCTTTGTATTTATTCCTTCTATCGATCCTAAAAATCGACCAAATTTATTCTGTTTTAGCAATAACATATTTCTTATTATGTGAAGAGCATACTTTTGTCCGAATATCTTGAGGCTGTTATCGATAGGACATGCCTTCATGTCAAAATTTTCTAAATGTTCTTCTAATTCGACAGGCCTATTATGCATAACAATATTACCACTTGGTAACTATCTGACTTATATACTTACCTTTTTACACTATATGTATAATGTCAAGGACTATGTATGGAATATATGGAGAACATACACAAGAGGCATGTCCTCTCTACAACGAAAAGATTAGAAAGTGGATATTGGCGAATATTCCAAATCAGGAGAAAACAGCACAAAAGTATGGAGTAAGAATCTTACAGCAGTATCATTCAGCCTTAGAACACACATTCCTGTGGGCTGTTGAGGCAGAAAATGCACAATCTATAGAAGAGTTCATGGTGAAAACGGCTGGAAGATTCAACACGGTAAAAATTGTACCATTGATTACTTTCCAAGACGTTATAGAAAGATGTAAAAAAGTCGAAGATGGAACGTTTTTCGAGAGTTAGGAATGCTAGACATACTGTCGATCGACATTCCCCATTTTTTATTTTTATTAATCTCAAGTGAACAGTAAGTCTTAAAATGATAGCATCATTTGAGATTCTTTTTGTAAATATTTCTTAAGATTCTAGGAGATAACAACCACCGAAGCTCACCTTTAGGTATGTTACTTTTACTTAGTAATCTTAATCTCACAAGTCCTCCTTTTTTCAAGAGCAAATTACACGGACTTGACTTTCCCTTATGAATCATATCATTAACTATTTCACCAAGCAGAGGTTGATGTCCAACAATGAGTACTGCATATTCCTCTCTAAGTTGCGATAATTTCCGATATACATCTGTCCTTTGGCCTTCAGGAGCTAACTCATTCCATACTTGAAGTCTATCACCAATGTTGAAGATATTGGATACAATCTTTGCCGTATCATACGCCCTTTTGAGTGGACTCGTGATAACTAAATCAAATTTTAATCCGATTATTTTTAAGGCTTTAGCAATTTCCAGGATCTCGACTTTACCAGTGGACGTCAATGGCCTTCTTTGGTCACTCGCCTGTGAAGATCTTTGCCCAGCATCACCATGTCGTAAGATAAATAATTCCATTGATTTTAATAAACCTCCTTACAAATAAATTAATTCCTAAGTTTTTTACCAAGTACAGCATAAATCGAGGTTAAATCTTCTGATAATTGCATTGTGGAATTAGAACTTACGATTATTACGTTTAAATTAAATGTTGTACTAAAATTGAGATAATGGCAAAATTCGTTGAAATGGATGAAAGCAATACTCTTAAAGACCAGATGGAAAGCCAAGTGACAGGACCAGTAATTTTGATAAATAAATTTAATATAAAATCTGATGAAGTGGAAGAGTTTTTAAAAACGTGGGAAGCAGACGCTACTCAATTCAAAAACCAAGCAGGCTTTATTTCTGCACAATTACATAAAGGCATTGGCAAGAGTACCGTATTTATCAATTATGCGGTTTGGGAATCCTTGAAACATTTTAAGGATGCAGTCGACAAGGTCTTGGGTCCTGACCCGCAATCTCGGCTAAACATGTATCCTAAAAGTTTGGTGATTTCTCCACATTTATTCAAAAAGGTTTCCGTTCCTGGTATTTGCGGCGACTAACACTATTTTTTCCTAATGAAACAATCTGGAAAAGCTAATTGTAACCAAGCGAATATAGAATATACATGAGCAAAAATTAATGTAAAGCGTATAAATTAGCAGAAGAAAATTATATCATGAAAATCGGAATACTAGGATCCGGAGATGTAGGACGGAAACTAGGAGATGGTTTTATGGAGCTTGGACATCAAGTCAAAATAGGATCACGTGATCCGAATCAGCCTAAGCTTACTGAATGGATAGGCAAACATGATAAGAAAAAAGCATCATCGGGAAGCTTTGCTGACACGGCAAGTTTTGGTGAACTAGTTATCTTGGCAACTTTGTGGACAGGGACAGCAGATGCAGTACAAATGGCAGATTCTAGAAATTTTGCTAAAAAGATTGTTATTGATGTAACTAATCCATTAGATTTTTCTAAAGGTATGCCACCAAGATTAGCTTTAGGCCATACAGATTCTGCTGGAGAGACCGTTCAAAGAATGTTGCCTGATTCCAAAGTTGTAAAGGCTTTTAACATTGTTGGAAATCCTCATATGATACATCCCGATTTCCCAGGTGGCAAACCTACTATGTTTATATGTGGAAACGATGAGGGAGCTAAAAAGATTGTAAGAGAGGATATACTTTCAAACTTTGGTTGGGAAACAATCGACATAGGAGGGATAGAAGGTTCTAGACTTCTTGAACCACTTGCACTTCTATGGGTATTACATTACTTCAGAACCGGTAATGGAAATCACGCGTTTAAACTGTTACAAAAATAAGAGATCTAAGAGATCTAAGAGATATGTCCGTGTATATCAGGTAACTGAATCATCACTTTTCGTTCCAGAGTATAGAAAACTTTATCAGAAAATCAAGACGACCTAAATCTTTATACTTAAAATAAATCAGACCTACTCCTGGATCGTGGGAGGATTGTCCTAAGGCCAATAATACTTTTCCAGTCCTCCCATGTGGGCATATATTAGTAAATAATGTTTTTACTTGTGGATTCATGAGATCCGTTAGAGTTACTCTGTAGGAGATAATAAGCTATTATATATAGTATAGACGATACTAAGGGACAGGAGATAAGATCAGCATGGACAAAGTTTCGTTAATCGTATATCCTGCTAAGGAATTAGCAAGCACAAAGCAGATATTTAGTAAGTTTTTGGGCGTGGAACCATATGTTGACAGCTCTTATTACGTAGGATATAAGGTGGGCGATATGGAGATTGGCCTTGATCCTAATGCTCAAAATGCAGAACCAGTAACCTATATTGATGTTGCAGATATCAAAAGTTCACTACAGGAAATGATAGCATTAGGCGCAACTCTGCTACAAGATGTCAAAAATGTTGCCAATGGATTATTGGTTGCAAGCGTTAAAGATAAAAACGGGAATATTTTAGGCTTTAGACAAAATCCTCAATAAACTATTGATTATGTTTCGCTAAGAACTGCACAAGCAAAATAATATTCACTAGATAAAGAACAAACAAGTTATGATGATTTACTTGATGCTTTAAGATTAAGTTTGAACGGTTATAGTTTAGAATAAAAATATAGGGACTAAATAGTTCATGTACCAATAATTTATTAGATTTCCTTATTTATGGTCATAAGTATGAGTGCAAAGATAGGTACCGAAAATAGGGACCTAGTGATTTGCAACAATTGTCAGTGGGCTGTATCGCTGTTAAAAGGCTTCCAGGCTTTTGACTGCTGTCCTGTATGCAATAGTAAGAATCTAGAAGTTGTCCCTGTTGAAGATCATGAAAGTTATAAACTCGAGATACGAGGAAAAAGAGGTTTGAGCGTGGAGTTTACAGAAGATTCTTTGAGGCCTGATCTCTAGAAGATTGCTATCCAATGCCTATAAAGGTTGATAAAGTAAGGATTAGGTGACAAGGAAACGTGCAAGATGCAACCTTTGTCAACATACAGCACAAATGCATGTTTTTGATAAAGACGGCACATAGAGAACACATGTTGCTGTTATCAAATGACAAATTTTTTTATTAATTGTTGTGCAATTATGTTGTATGGCCGTGAACAAACCTGTCGAGAAAGAAAGCACCTCAAAGCTAGCTAAAATGCTGGAAGGGCTTCATTTTCCGGCGGACAAAACTAAGATAGACTATTGCAGTGACATTATATGCCGAAATAAATTCTCCGTCATTATAAAATAGTGAAATAGTTGCAGAAGTTCCTTCAAAAGCGGGCATATTGTTCTAATTTAATTCCTGCAATTCCTAAGGAGGGTAACCACAAACCAAATCATATATGGTATTTAATGCTTGTCTGGTGACATATAATTAATTACCGTATTTAGTATCAATTTGAATACTTTCAGATATTTACATCTTGCATATAGGTTGATTTCAGGTAATAACTCCCAAAAATGTTCTCATAAATCTTTTCTTGGCTATTTCCAAGGCCTTTTCACCTTTGGGTGAAAGCCTATAGATTATGATTTTGCCTTCTTTCTCTTCACTAAGAAAACCGAGGTCTTTAAGGTTACTAAGAGCGGGATAAATTGTTCCCGGACTTGGTTTTTCTCCCCTTCTTAATGCGAGTTCATTAGATATTTCTTGACCATGCATTGGTTTTTTTGAGAGTAAAAAGAGGATTAGAAACCCCAATAGCCCTCTCATGTCCAGACATTCGCCGCCGAGCCCTTGCATATACGTTATATTGGATGTCCGATATATATAAATAACACGGTTTTGGTATATATCGTATGACCAATAATGAAATACATGGAGGTGATTGAATGGGATACGGATGTTGCGGAGTAGGAGTTGAAGGGATGAGAAGATTCTTAACGAAGGAGGAGAAAATCTCCTTGTTAAAGGAATACAAGGGAGACCTTGAGAAAGAAGTTCAAGGAATTAAAGAGAGAATTAAGGACTTAGAAGAAAATAAGTAATACCTCCTTCTTTTTTGTTTATTATTCTTTGTGACAATACATATGTGATACTTATATGCTCAGATTATTTATATCAGATAACGATGTCTGATAGCCTCATTTTGCAGCTTTTAATTTCTCTATAAGGCTTATTGAAAAGCTGATCTGTTGTACTGTATTATTTTGTAAAGTATTATTTTGTAAATGTCGATCCTTCAGAAATAGTTATGAATTCAAATCCTATAATATCCAACTAATGACTGAGATTGGGTTAGCCGAATACTTTGGCATGGGAGAAGCGATAGGAATAATTGCGACGCTGTTTGTGATTCTGTATTTTTCCAGAAGGCAAATGCAAACTCTGTCTGTAGATATAGAAACAAAGGTCTTGAATGATTTGGATGAAAGGATGCATGAA
>DATADQ010000028.1:0-10540 GCA_036258455.1 Nitrososphaeraceae archaeon
AGTAATTACTATTTATACCCATTCAACATAAATTGTTTATTTGAAAAATTATTTACTAAAGTTTTCTTTCTTTTCATTAGCTAGTATATTCTTGTTTAGTAATTTCGTAATTAATCTCTCTGCACAAGAGGAAGCTGATCAGAACGTAATATCGGAAAAATCCAATCCAATTATAAATTCGGGAAGTTTTCCTATTGGAATTGATATTAATCCTATAACAAACAAACTTTATGTTGCTAATCAATTTTCTAATACAATATCGGTGATAGATATTGATAACTCCAAAGTAGAAAAAAATATCGATGTGGGCAATTCTCCGTATGATGTAGACGTAAACCCTTTCTCTAACAGAATTTATACATCAAATAGAGATTCTGACACAATATCAGTGATTGACGGTTTTACTAATAAAGAACTTACTGACATAAAAGTGGGAGAATCTCCCTTGGGGATAGGGATCAATTTAGCTAGAGGATGGGTATACGTAGCAAACTTTGACTCAAATACAATTACGGTGATTGATGCAATTAATAATCGTATAAGAGAATCGTTAAAATATGCTTCGTCACCATATGATATCGTAATCAATCCACTTACAAACAAGGTCTATGTTTCAGATTTAGGAAAAGATAGTATTTTAGTGCTAGATGGAAATAACAATACATTGGTATCAACCATACCTGTTGGTTCAAAACCTTCTGCACTAGCTATCAATACACAAACTAATACCATTTATGTCTCAAATTTCTCCAACGATTCTGTAAGTGTCATAAATGGTACATCCAACAATGTTGAAACTGATATAAAGGTCGGCAATAATCCAGTTGGAATTGGGGTTAATCCACGAACCAATAAAATTTATGTTAACAATTTGGTAGATAATACCGTTAGTGTAATTAATGGGACTACAACCAAGGTGATAGAGAATATTTCTCTAGAACCCGCAATAATTGGATCAGGAGTTAATACTCCTTTCATTAATATCCCCTTAAAAGTAACTTTTCCGCTCATAGCAAGTAAATTAGCAGTAGATCCTATTACAAATTTCACCTATGTCACTAACCCTAGGTCTAATGGAATAATTACAATCGATGGAGAGGCAGACAAAGTAATTACAAAAATATCTATTGATATCAATCCTCCAAATGCTGGAATTGTAAAATGTAACGATATCATTCTAGCGGATGGTGAGTCAATCACAGTGCCTCTCAATTCACTTGCTAAATGCGAAGCAATGCCTGATAGGGGTTACGATTTTGGTCATTGGTCTCTGTCGAATAGTACCAACCAAAATCCAGTAACTTTTAATGTTACTGGTTATGATACCCTAACCGCAAATTTCAAAGGTGGAATTTTGACTGAAACATTTATTGTATTAACTTCTGTGATAATAGGGTTAGTCTCAACTATTGGAGGTTGGTTATATAGACAAAGATCTAGATTGTCTTTTAAGAGAAGTCTAACAAACATAGATTATACATATGAAATGTTATCAAAAAACAATAAAGAAGAATGCATAAAACAGCTCGAGCAAATTCAAAGAGATTTAAATTTCTTACATAGAAAAGGAAAAATAAATGAATCACAGTTAGAGTTCCTAGAAAAGAGAATTAATTGGTATATAAGTCGAGCTAACATATCTAAATAGAATTGAGAACCCCATTTACTAATCTATAGGCTTACTCCCAATCACACTATGCATCGGTTATTGGGATCGATTCTTTAAAATTTAATACCATCGTAGATAAGTAATGTGACACGCTCTTCGCTTGGTATTAGGAGTAAAGAATTGGTTACATCGCTTCCGACAATAGTGTTTTCTTCCAGAATCTGAGAGGCGTTGATGCCCACTTGCTGAGGAATTCCATAACTCACGTCTCAGCCAACTCATTTCCTAGAGTTATTTTTGAATTCTAATAAGGAACATAATCGTTGTTTATGGTCAAATTGAAGCTCTACGCCATAGTTAGTGGTTTGTACTGAATGAATTAAATACTAGAATCGACTAACAGAGAGTCAGCTCGCTATGGTATTCCAATTAACGAGGTGAAATGGCTTGGTACAAGATAAATCAAGCTCAACCAAGGAAAGGATATTAACTTTTATTCAAAAAAATCCTGGGTGTTATCTTCGACAGATAAGAAATGAGTTGTCCTTGTCTATGGGATCTGTTCAATATCACGCTTATCAACTTCAAAAAAGTGGAAAGATTACCTCTACTAGAGAAGGATTGTATAAACTTCATTTTCAGTCAGGAACCTATCAAGATCATGAAAAGTTACTGTTTCGGGTATTAAACCAAGAAACACCAAGAGAGATTATTTTGTTTATTATAGATCAAAAATATCCTACACAAACGGATATTGTAAAAAGATTGGGAATATCAGCACCGTCCATAAACTGGCACGTTAAGCGATTGATTGATTTAAATCTAATAGATGAATTTAAGGAAGGAAAGTACAAGAGATACAAGCTGCGTGATAATTGGATTGATTTTGAATACATAGAGGAATTGTTAAGTACTCACCATCCGAATCTCTGGAATAAATGGAGCAATAGACTGGTTGAAATATTTCTGTCACTATCTGACGAAAATAAATAGTTGTTGTGATTATTTTGGAAGCTTTTGCTCTTGAAAATGGACTATTTGAGCACATCGAGAGTATCCTATATATAGTAGGTACTATCTTCGCTGGTATACTAATTGCTTTGTCGATCTCTGCCTACCGGAACACACATATGAAAAAACTACTATATGCCATTATAGCATTTCTTCTATTTGCTATTTTTCTATTTTATGAGTATTTAGAACATAGCATACCACTAGACAATCCATTTACCGATCTTGTAATGCCATCTATGGGTCTGTCTATTTTAGTGCTATTCTTTTTAGCTATAGTAAAGAAAAGGTAGTCATAATTCATTATCAAATTTCTGCCGCCATCATCCGATCTAAGAAACTATAGCACTAATTAGTTAAATTCCAATGAACCTGTTGATAACATTCTAGGCACATATTTAGATTATTTGTGTGATCACAAGTATATGTTATCTTGGAATAGATATTACATCGAGTACAATTTTTCATCAATTTAGAGTACACTATGCAAGAATTTGAACATTTTGTCAAACGTTTTTTTATATAACAGCATTGAATTAGATAAAAAAATTTATTTATGATTTCATTGATCTATTAGCTAGTAAACTAAAAAGCTTCCTAGTCATGTTCCTATATTGGTAACACACATGAACTAATTGTAATTAGTAACATCCTAAATACTAACAAGAGAATTGAAAAACTACACAGATGTAGATAGTAAAGAGAGAAGGTGATAATATGTATAGGGGTGAGTTCAAGTTCCGATTTTTGCTAAATAGAAAAGATGTCAAAGAATATGCGCGAGCACATGAAATGGGCCCTGCCAAGAAGTAAAACTCCAGCCACTACAACCTATGTACACAGGCATTAGCAATTTTGGTGCAATAAATGTAATTATAGTTTGTTTTTATTTTTATAAGTCAAGAGAAATTAGATAGCCGACCTTGAACTCCTCTTCCAAAGTCTCGGGGTCATACCACATAATAGCAGATGCGTGGTGAGTGGTTTTCCAAGCGATTAGGTATACTTAGGGTTTTAAGGGTATAAGAAGGATCAGTATTTCAATCTGAAAATTAATCCTTTAGACAATCTAAAATGATAAGACATATGATTCAATAATTCTAATATTACTATCAATCAATCCAGTATTCTATGCAAATTGCTAGATAGTTCAGATAATATCCCAAGAAAATAATCAACATAAATTAAAAGTCTAAAAAATTTGGATAAACAGCTGTACTTATCTGCACAAGGGTCATCATATTCTAAGAATTTTACAAAGGATTGATTTATTTACACGGATGTTGAGGGTTTGATTGATGAACAAGAAACAATCAATGCGAACAATGCAGACATTACTTATTCTCGGAACAGTCCTTACCATAGGAATGATAGGTCTTCCAGGCACTAGCATACCAGTGTATGCTGGTGATGGCTATGATAACGATGACGACCATATAAATTGGAAAAAATTCAAAAATTCTGATACCTATGAAGATGCAGATAAAGATACCAAAAAGTGCTTTAGAGAGGCCCATGACAACGGAGACAATCTAGCGGGTTATGAAGTAGAGAACTGTGAAGAAGACGCAGACTCTTATGGCAAGGATGGCAAGGATGGCAAGGATGGCGATGATGGCGATGATAACAAGTACTCCAATAAAGACGACGGAGATGACGGAGATGACGGAGATGACGGAGATGACGGAGATGACGGCGATGACGGCGATGACGGCGATGACGGAGATGACGGAGATGACGGAGATGATAACAAGTACTCCAATAAAGACGACGGAGATGACGGAGATGACGGAGATGACGGAGATGACGGAGATGACGGAGATGACGGAGATGACGGAGATGACGGAGATGACGGAGATGACGGCGATGACGGCGATGACGGCGATGACGGCGATGACAAAAATTAGAACCACGAACTAGAAACTAACTAGAAACTAATTCCCCCCTTTTTTTTCTTTTAGGAACTAAACACAATTTAGAGTTCCTATAATTGGTAAAGTCACTTATGTCATTCCGCATGGTCGCAACCTTCTGCCAACCTTCTGTCTCCAATTAGTCTAAGATAAACAAAATCAGAAGTTACAATTGGGAAAGTTTGCAACCTGTCCATTTGACTATCTGATTGAAATATCATTTTTTTGAAAAAGTTGTAGTCTAAATCATTAAACCAAGACGTATGTCTCACTTCAACTCTGAAACTTCCTTCAAAGAAAAAATTATAACTACTAAAATCTTCTAATCCTTCTTTAAGTTTGTAAGAAGGAGGTAACTATATTAGTAACGCTAATATCTTTTCTTTAAGAGGCTCAATTCTTTCATAAAATAATTCTAAATCCTTTTCTACATTCTTGAATCTTTTTTCATGTGTTATTATTTTGGGAAACTTTGCTGATGATGAACAAAGTAAACATATCTAAAAACTGGTATTCGATTTTCTAGATCATTCATGGAATACAATTAAGCTGAAGTCCTGTGCTAGTCCTTTCTATATCTAATTTTCTCAATTAGTTCTTCTCTAGGCCTCAATTTAAGATCACTCTTCTTTATAGACATGCATCATAACTCCATCGGATCTATCATATTTTAAGTGAAATTCTCAGTTTAGGCTATTAGATGGAGTTATTCTATAAATTTCTCCTCTTTTTATAGATACAATATACAAGTACCCATCTGACCCTACAGTTATATCCGATATGCCTTTAAAGCCTTTCCCAAACGTATTGTTGGATAATTCATCTGCACCGTTGTTGGCTATCCTGTCTTTTAATGGCCCTTTGAGGTCCAATTCCGTTCTATTTGACTTCAAGTCAAAATGAAATACGTAACCACCATTTGAACTCCCTACAAAGACATCATTTTCATATTCTTTTCCATATTTGTTTGAATTTAAGAATTTTATTGCTGTTGGTGCTACTGTTTGATTCCATGCGAGCTCAGGATTGCTATATCTTCCTTTACCATTGAAATCCACCAAGTTAAGATCATCAATATCCTCTACTAGTTCTATTTGATTCGAACTAATTTTTTTCCAAAATCCCATTATATTTTTATAGCCACTATTAAATCCGGGCTCAACGAGATTAATTTCATCACCATACCACGGTCCATTTTCTGTATCCCATAACTTGCCAGTCACAGGGTCAAAATCCAGACCAAATCCATTTCTAATTCCGTATGCATAATATTTGTTCAACGGTTCTTCTTTTCCTAAAATTCCCTTTTTGAAAGCAGCTCTTCCATCATGATCTAGTGCAAGTATTCCAGCCTTTCCATCTACGTTTGGAATCTTCTTTGAATTAGAGGCTAAAGTTGATTTGTTCTCCGCGTTACCAGTTATGATGTATATATTACTGTCAGGCCCGACTACCATCTCCCCACCATTGTGTGTGGCACCTGGCAAAGCAGAAAAATTCAATAGTAATTTCTTGTTTATTAGCGCCTTTCCATCCTTGGAAAGCTCAAATCGGTATAGCACATTACCAGAAGGTTGATTTATTGAAGCATCGATGCAATTGGAAAACGACTTACATCTATCCTCTCCGTCTCCAAGTCCGTCACCTGCTTCTGTGAAATATAAAAAGACATACTCACTCCCCCGAGTTTCATTTTTAGCTATTGCTATTCCTAGCATACCTCGATTATCAAAAGTAGCAACATTTACATCAAGCAAAGGCTCAGGAAGGAGACTTCCGTTGACTATTTCTCTCACTGTCCCTTTTTCTTTTTCAAGAACCAAAACATCCCCAGACTCTAAAAAAGCCATATTTGTAGGTTCATCGAGATCTGTTGCAAAAATTTCTATTTTAAGGGTTGGATCAGATAAAACTAGTGAGGTATCATCTAATATCGGTAAACTTCCTGGTTTGGGAATTTCCGCATTTAGGGTTTGATGAAGGGAAGGGTATTGAATCAAAAAAATCGCAATCAGTATGAGGATTAAGAAATATAGACTTAATTTGACAATCAAAAATGAACACATTTTATTTTAGCTAAATCAAAACTAATACTTATGATATTTGGTGTCTTCATTTTTACTCACAAATAACTGCTAGTCTCCTATAATGTCTTCCTTCATCATTGATAACAGGAGTAGGACATTTTAGATATTTCAGGATTTTATTCATGTCTGTTTATCAAATTCCATATAACCATAAATCAAGCAGATAGAGGACACCCGAGCATGATTACTATCCGACAATAGGAACTTCAATTTTACTACTTTCCAACAATATTTACTGCGATAAAGTGAAACTGAAACTAATGAGTATATTGTACATGTTTTAGTACCTATAATAATCAATAAACCCTTATTTGGTAACAGGTGCATCGTAACCGTACATAATTTGACATGTCTGACAAATAAGGTATGTGATACACTTGTCTAAATATTCCCTCATTTATCGTAAGATACAAATCATTCATTTATCGTGAGATACAAATCCGATAACTTTTTTTGTGTTTTGTTGAGAATGATACAAGCAGTATTTCCAATACATCCATCTGAGGGTTAAAGCCTCAAATCCTTCCAAACTTCATTACTACAAACTTGATATAAAATCATGCTTCAAATAGTCACATTGAAAAAGTGTGTCAGATGTAATAAATTTTCAAGGATAACATATTCTTTTGTTCATGTTTCTTGAATCCATCGATAGCCCGATATTGCATGAGGTAACTACTTTTTATTTACTGGACATCCAAGCAAAAAGATAAGCAAACAAGTTTATCGGATTTTATTTAGAAATCATAAAGAACTAAAGTAAAAATTGAGTAAAGTAGTATAGTCAAAATCTAAGTCGAATCATTATTAAGAGACAAACTTGTCCTATAGATAGGTGCAGAATTGTCTGGAAATAAAGGCAGTTTATTATACTTTAATTGATCTTAAAATGAAATATAGCATACATATGAATTTGAAGCTCGATCCTGCTAGCTAGCTCATTTCATTATTCTGATAACCGATCGATCACTTAAATAATATTTCAATGTAGAATTTCTGAATGACTGGAAAACCTAATTTACCAAATACTACGTATGATATAATGCGCGCTATGGGTAAGGAAGCTGATTTCTTGTACGAAACTATAGATACATACATTAAAGATGCACAGAATGCAAATAACTCTGAATTAGCAGAAATCTGGCAAACTATCAAGAATGATAGTCTGAAGCATTTGGATATGTTAAAGGGAGCCCTAGAGAAAGAAATACACGGATAAAAAATAAGCCTTATTTTTAGAATTTGCCTATAATTATTATGCGAAAACACAATTCAAATTATCTGTTAAAGTACCAATTATTATCAAGGACATATGCCCATTTACTTTTGGGGAGTGTAACTTTCGAATCGATCCGTTTAATGAATTAGTTTTCCATCCAACCCATAAAAATCGGTACTCAATACCTTTCCGTCCGTGTTCTGGAAATAAAGACAGTTTATTATAGGATTTTTTATACTAAAATGAAATATATTGTATCTCATCTTATGATTTTGTGTTGAAATATGTATTCCTGTCAATTATCTGCATTGTGGTTTTCATAATATTGGGGATTGTGCTTTCCCCTAAACTGGGATACCAAGTTCCAGCTATTATTAGTTTCGATGAAACAATCTCATCACTCATCTATAACTCTCATTCTAATCTTATAGATGATTTTATGATCTTAATGTCAATGTATGGAAGAGAAATAGTTTGGTCGGTGGTAATTGTGTTTATGATTATTTTTGCAGGGTGGAAAGGAAAAAAAATTGCTGTAATCATGGTTATTTCATTTTTGATTCTAATGCCACTTAACACATTATTCAAGAATTTTTTCGAAAGAAACCGTCCGCCACTGGAAAGACAGGAAATTCCTGTTCCTCAGAAAACGGATTTTGCATATCCATCAGGACATGCTTCTATCGTTACCGCGGGAGCATTGACGCTGATTATACTATTTCGAAGAGAAAAGGAGCTAATTTTTTCTATAATACTGGCATTTGAGGCAGGACTGGTATGTATATCCAGAATTTATGTCGGTGATCATTATTTCCTTGATGTGATAGGTGGTGCATTACTAGGTGCTGGAATCTCGCTCTTAACAATTTCATTATCTAAGTACCTCGACCCCATCATGACAGGCGTCCGGAAATATCTAGAAAAAGAAACCTAATTTGAAGACCCTTTATCTTGCAAACCCCTCACCATGAAACATACCATCTCTGATCCATCTCATGAATTCTCTGTCAGGTAAAGAGTTTCTCATATGAATGGCATTTGTAGCGTCATTTCCAATCACATATCGCAAATCAGGATCTCTAGTATTCACCGCATGGAGAATGGTGCTCGCAACTTGATCACTAGAAGATAAGCTATTTTTCATAGCTGATTTTAAAAAAGCAATTCTCCTGCCCATTAATTTATGATATGGTGATTTAGCATCAGTACCCTTGATCTTTAGATTCTGAAAAAAATCAGTTTGGACAACACCTGGTTCAACCAGTATAACCTTTATTCCAAATTTCTCTAGCTCAAACGAAATAGATTCAGATAGTCCTTCTAAAGCAAATTTACTTGACACATATGCAGCATTAAGCGGAACATCAAATCTTCCAACCATTGAACTAATATTTACAATAGTTCCATTTCCTTGTTTCCTCATTATGGGAACTAATGCCTTTATAAGTCTGATTGTTCCAAAAAAATTGGTTTCAAATTGTTCCTTAATGTCCTCTATTGAAATCTCTTCAAGAGGACCAAACATACCATAACCGGCATTATTTATTAGAATATCAATTCTTCCTGAGTCAGAAATAATCCCTTGGATCGCTGTTCTGATAGATTTATCATCGTTTACATCAAGACGTATTATTTTGAGAGGCAGTTTTTCTCTATTTGTTAATTCTTCAATTTTTTCAGTTTTTGATAAATTTCTTACAGAGCCATACGTCGCAAAGTTGTTACGTGCAAAAACAAGACATGTGGCATATCCTATTCCAGAAGAACATCCAGTTACCAACACAGTTTTTTTATCTTTCATAACTAAAGTTATGAAACATGATTAAAAAATTTTCGGGATAAATTAGCTCTCCAAATGGAATAAATAAAATTAAATTAAGTAATTTAATTATAGCACTATAGTGGAAATCTAGATATGCTGCTAATACCAAAATTGGAAATAAAATCTTTATCTAATATGATTAATTTTCTAAATGAAGAAAGAGTTGGTAGAGTTGCATCGATTGATGAACAAGGTTATCCACAAATAATACCCATGAATTTTGTTTTTGTTAAAAATGACTTAATTGATACTCAATCAGATAATAAAAATATCGGTGCAATATATATGCACTCTCATCCGATTGGAGAAAAAATAAGAAATATCAAAAGAAACTCAAAGGTTGGATTTGAAGTTGATTCTTATGTTTGTTTTTTACCATCATATTATTTTCATCCTACCGACGCTTCACAGGCCGACACATTGTATATTAGCGTCGTTATCAAAGGAAATGCTTCTATTGTCCAAGATACGGAGGAAAAGGCAAGCGCTTTGAACGCATTAATGAAAAAATATCAAAAAGAGGGAGGCTATGAGTCACTTTCCTCAAATATGGGATCGGTTAGGGAGGTAACGGTTTTGAAGGTTGTACCAGATCAAATTCGTGGGAAGTATAAGATAGGACAACATTGGATACCAAGATATAGACTAAAAATGGCAAGAAATATTATTCAGCGGGAGGCAGAAGATGATGCCAGAAGAATACTGAAACTCATGGGAATCGAGATCATGAATAATGGGGATCTTAAAGTAATTAAAGAACCTATTATGTAATCAAAATATTTCATATATAGGTATTTGATAATAAATTACTAATATCATATTAGTAGGAATAATTATAATAAATTTAAGTTTATTCTACAAATTTCTATAATTTATTTA
>DATADQ010000029.1:0-2805 GCA_036258455.1 Nitrososphaeraceae archaeon
CTAAACGCTAATTGTATACCAAATATAGTAAAGGCCATGGCTACAAAAAAAGATACGATTGATAGAACAACTTGACGTGGCGCAGTTTCCTCCAGTACAGTTCTAAATTTTCTCAGTTCATTAATCACGATTTGTGTTTTATCGTCGGTTCCATTTTTATATAGGGTATCATTTTTGGACGCTAAAACCTGATTTATTTGTAATGACCCTTGCACAGTTTGATAAGGTATATTCAATAAAAACATTACAGTAACGAAGACGATAAGGATGGACATGGCAAGCATTCTAAAAATGTTGATATTAACAACTCGTTAATGAATTTTGTTATTACAGTGGAATGGATTCCTTTAGTGAACAAAGCATTAGACAGAAACGGTCATAGAATCTATGATTTGTTAGAGTAATACTTGCAATTATAGTGGTTCACATGCTTATACAATAGATTAGTATCATCAGATCACACTCCATACTGTGGGATAATGTCAGAAGTTTGAAATCCCACAAAACTTCATTATATGATAACTGTAATTTTGTTGAAGCAAATTTTACTCCATGATGTTCAGTGTCTCAACAGAGATGAGTTTTCATATAGAATGCTTCGATGTCTTCTCCACAGTGGTCAAAGGTTGCCAATGATAGATTGAAATCGACAACTGATGGGAGGAGCTGAAATGAGTGTATGAAAAATGAGAAATAATCATGGACCTTCCAGTTGTCCTGTTGTCCTGAACCGTCAGAATAATAAATTCAACAAACAATAAAACGATCATTTTTTCGTAACGATTGTTTGGATAAGTTCAGTACGATTTGTTTTATAGTAACAAAAATACTCTAATACAACCACATCACAAATATTCAGTTATGAACAGAAAGGGATTTCCGACCTAAAGAAAGGAAACTAGTACTGCTTGAAAAATATTAGAGATACATCTTTTGTTCTACAGGTTGTTTCTGCCAGTTACAAATGTACTGATGTCCTGAAGATCATACTTAAATCTAGGTCCGAATTTTGTAGTTTATGGCCGAAAGTGGATTACTACTAGTAACCTTCATGCTCGGTTTTAGTGTGTTACTCGTTATTATCTCTGCAGTACACCGTTACACGAGAAACATCATCATACCAGGAGTTGCAATTTTGATGTTTCTCGGAGCAACCCTAGCAGTAGTTCCTATCCTCACTCATGAAGTAGAAAATTTTTACAACGTTATAGAAAGAATCCCGGAAATAATATTATATGTTATTATTCCTATTTTGATCTTTGAATCTGGACGCAAATTATCGATTAAACAGATAAAAAATGAAGCAATACCGATTGGTTTCTTTTCGATTATAGGAGTAATAATAACTATCCTAATCATAGGAATTGCAGTTACTACTATATTTCAGATTCCAGTTATCGACGGCTTACTTTTTGGAACTATTCTGGCTGCCACTGATCCTGTAGCTGTAGGTATAATATTCAAGAAGTTTCCAATTCCTCATAGATTGAATCTAATCATTGAGGGTGAGTCATTGTTTAATGATGCAACTGGTGTTATTTCTTTTAATGTTGTTAAAGGGATAATCTTCTCAGGGGTGGCCTTTTCCCTGCTAGATACTTCTATCTCCTTTATCTGGACAATGGTGGGTGCAATCGCATTTGGAACTGGACTAGGGTGGATAGGCGGAAAGATTCTTAACAAGTGGAAGGCTGATGAGTACGTGGATTTCACTTTTTCCTTAGGATTGGCCATTGCTGGCTATATAGTAGCTGACCACTATCTACATGTCTCTGGAGTAGTAACTACTTTATTTACTGCAATCCTGATCGTTACGATACACAAAGAGATTTCGACCGGCGTTAGAAAACTTTTTCACAAATACTGGGATTACATAGGTTTTATTACAAACAGTATACTGTTCTTTCTTATTGGAATTCCTTTGCTTTCTGTGGAATCGTATGAAAGTGCTTCAGTTCCATTGATACTAATATTAGTGATTCCCTTTGCTATCATGATGTTATCTAGGGCTGTTGTAGTTTATGGTGGAAGCACTTTTTTAAGAATATTTAGAGTTAAAATTCCTCTTAAATGGCAAAATGTTCTTACCCTCGGAGGGTTAAGAGGAGGAATCGCAGTAGCATTAGCTCTCTCAATTCCAGCCGCTTATGAATTCAAGGATCTATTCATTAGTCTAGTGGTACCTTTAATTGCAATTAATTTGGTGATAAATCCAATTTTATTGAATTGGTATCTGAAAAAATCAATGTCCTCGAATATGGATGAATCTCGAATTTCTGATGCGCCAACGCGATAATGAGTGGATTAATGCTTAAGGTGAATGAAAAGTTTTTTTGAACAAGGCACGATAAAGGAGAAATGGAAAAAACAAGGCTATAGACTTGATCAAGAAAAATATTATCCACAATCTATGAAAGGCAGGATAGATAGGATCAGGAAGATAATTGGTGGTTCTTGTCACTGCGGCAAATTTAATACTCATTTATTAAAATATAAGATGGGAGAAATTACTTTAAATTACTTTACTAGAGCGCTACTGTTCTGAACATGTGCCAACTCCATGAATGAATGAATGAATAACTTAGTTATTTCCTAGAAAGAAAAATAAATTAAACTGGTTGATGCCTGTATTTGGAGGATTAGGCACCAACCTATCATCTCTTTAGCCTTGGATCATTTCTAAATTGATGATAGATTATTTTAGGCGAAAATTTTATTTAAAATTTTCTAATCCTATTTTACATCATGACTTACAACGTAGGTGTTTACATAAATGGTAAAAAAAGGAAAGGAGACTTGAATTAA
>DATADQ010000030.1:0-3428 GCA_036258455.1 Nitrososphaeraceae archaeon
CTTTTGGAATCTTTTGTTATTATAACAACATAACTGTTTCTAAAATTTGGAAATAGTCTACACTATCATTTTCTCGAGATTAATGATATTAAAATCAAATTTATTTAATTCTCCTATTGTTATTTTGTTATTCCAATCTTAGTGAATACTAAATAATAAAGTCTACAAATCATATTAAAAAGCTAGATTCGAGAAATGAGAAAAAGTCCAGTTATCCAGATTGAGTAAAGAATTTGCATTTAGTATAATATTCTTTGACTAGTTTATTTTATTTTAGATCTAGGAATTTTTTTTTAATACCATATATTAGACTCTTATTTTTGCTTCGCTGACATTATCACTTCTTTCTATGGTGCAATTATCTATTGAATTCCACAAGGAAAGATTTATCTTAAGAAATTTATTAAGAACTAAATTTATGCATTTAGTGTACTATAACCACATACGTGTACTATAAGATCGTAAAATTTTTTCAAGACATGTGAATAAAGTTAGGTTTTATTAACTAGTTTCACTACTTGATTATATTACAATCACCAAGCCTGTGATAACCAATAACTTGTAAACTATCCAAAGATACTTGCTCATTTGGTTCTACATGTAGGAAGATTAAATAATAAAATGCTTTTAGAGTTTCTAATAAAGTTTTTATCATAATATTTTTCAGGAATTTTTACGGTATGTAAATCGAGTTAACTGTAATTATTAATAGCACCTTTTATTTTAACTGAAACAGCTATACTTCTTTCTACGATAAGATTTTCAATTGGTATTCGTTTTTATTGTCTTATTCATAGTATTCTTAGAAGTAGTATTTGCGAAGAGACGACAAAGTGGCTTGATTATAAGGTCAAGGTTCTACAACTGAATGTAGTTGTTACTTCTTTGTAGTTTTTGTTGGTAACTCTTGTGTAGTAGTATTATTTTTTGTTGTTGGTAATGTTTTTGTTGTTGGTAACTCTTGTGTAGTAGCATTAGTTGTATCAACTCTAACTATTGAATCATCTCTGATGAGTTGCTTGGGTAATACTAATAGAGGTTCTGAAATTTCGTCTAAATCTCCTTTAAAGTATCCAATACCTCTATTTTCCTGACATTCAGAAGAAGGAGAGGAGCCGGATTTTGTGATCATTTCCCTTATATCATGAGGACTTGCATTAGGATTAATTGTCTTTAGGTAACCTGCAAAGCCAGTTACATGTGGAACAGCCATACTAGTTCCTGTTAATATCCCATAGTCGCTTCCATTAAACGTAGATAGAATATCTACGCCTGGTGCTGCAACATCGACAGAAGGTCCGAAATTACTGAAATTAGCAAATGTATCATCCATCATTGTTCCACTATCTAAGAGTGGACCTAGACCTCCACATTTACCATCACTATCACCAATTGCAGATACCGTAATTACATCAGGATTTGATGCGGGAGAAGTCGTTAATGTTGCATTTTTACCGAAATTCCCTGCTGCTGCTACATATGTAATACCAGCCTTGGCTGATTCAGAAATAGATCGTTCGAGTAATTTTGAATAGGGATTTTCAATACTGTAATTAACTATATCTATTATATCCGCATTATTTGTTATGTATTCTATCGCTTTAATTTGATCGGATAAAGAACAAATTCCATCATCACCACATACCTTCATTGACCATATACGAATATTATCTTCTGGAATTATTCCCACTATACCAAATCCATTATCTTTTGCATTTATAATACCTGCAATGTGAGAACCATGACCATTTTTATCATCAGTAATATCAGGGTCTGAGGAAAGGTTTCCGTCTACAAAACTCAATGAACGGTACACAGATAAATCAGGATGTGTTAAACTAACACCTGTATCTACTATCACTATATCAATTGGTTCCGAAATCGCTGGTAATAATGATCCTGTTTTATTGGTTTGATTTTGATCAACCACTTGAGATTTCTGATTACTTCCTATAGAGATTTGTGTCTGATTTACTGTAATTAAATTGCTAATTGTCTCATTAAGCAAAGTTCTACTTATATCTAAAGGCGTGAATTGATAAAATGTAACATTTGAAAGGGTTTGTTTCGTTATAAAGGAATTTTCTTCCATTTCCTTCGTGGAGTTGTCAATATTCATTTTGATTGTATTATTTGTTAACGCTTGAAGCTTAATCGGAAGATCTTCCTCCCATGTGAAGTTTAATCCAGACGAGGGAAAAGCAGAGGAAGAATTTAATGAATTATTTGTAGTAGCATTAAAGGGGATTGGAGGTTGTTCTTTTGTTACATTAGTTTTACTTGCTGAATCTATTTTAGAAAAATTACCTACTTTTTCAAGTGTTGCTTGATTGCACTTGTCTATCTTTGCTATAGTGACATTCCCTATTGTCATTAAATCTAACAGCTGAATTGGCGGTTCTGGTTTAATTTTTGGTTCAAATTTGGTTGTGCTATTATTAGGGGATGGATTATGATCCAAGGTAGAGTTAGTGGTCTGATTACCAGATGTGGTATTTGACAACGATATTTCTCCATATATGTCAAGCTGACCGTCTAAGTTGACTAAGGAATTCTCTTTGGAGAAAAGAGACATATTTTTTGAGTTGAGTATTTGATCTCTAATTTTGGACATATTTTTTGGGTCGATTAGTAGATCACTATCTAATTGTAATAGACATTGGTTTCCTACTTGAGTACCATATTTCACATTTATAGGGCCAGGATTCTTATATTGTTGGACATATACTGATATATCACGTGGTATAGATGGATCAATACCTGCTGGTGTTATAGGAGAAAAGGGCGAAGCGCCAGTTGGCCCATTACCAAATGGAGTTATTCCTGTTTCTGGTTTTCCTCCAGCTTCATTTGGTACTTGAGAAGGACCACCTTTTGATGAGGGTTTATTGTTATTTGATGGTGGGTTGTTGTTATTTGATGGTGGGTTGTTGTCATCAGGTGGTGGGTTGTTGTCATCTTCCTCGTCTATTGTCCATGTAAAAGTTTCAGGAGTTAGATCAACTATTGTTACTGGTGTTTCTCCATCAAATACTTCGATAACGGCTGTTACTGTAAAGGTGTGAAAGCCCGGTGGTAGATTTGAAAATTCTTCACTACTAGTAAATGACTCGGTAGTATCATCTGTACAATCTTCTATAACTTCACCATCTAATTCACAGATAAAGCCACGCTCTATTACATCCTCAGCATTAGTGGTACCAGAAAATTCAAATGTAATGTCGTTTGAAGTGGTTGAACCAAAATTGTCGACTTGATCTCCATTTCCATCTTCTTGACTATCTATAAATGTATTTACTACAATTGGTACAATTGTCCATGTAAAAGTTTCAGGAGTTAGATCAACTATTGTTACTGGTGTTTCTCCATCAAATACTTCGATAACGGCTGTTACTGTAAAGGTGTGAAAGCCCGGTGGTAGATTTGAA
>DATADQ010000031.1:0-6466 GCA_036258455.1 Nitrososphaeraceae archaeon
GAGAGGCCAAAAAAAATCCTAATAGTGGATGATGACCCAGATGTAGTATCAACCTTTAAAATGATACTAGAAATGAATGGGTATAAGGTAGATGAATATACAAATCCCTTCTCAGCGTTATCTAACTTCAGACCCAATGAATTTGGCCTATTACTCCTTGATATTAGAATGCCTGTTATGAATGGTTTTGAATTATACAAAAAAATGAAGAGTATAGACAGTAGAGTAGAAGCTTGTTTTATAACAGCATTTGAGGATTATCGTGAAGAGTTTAAGGAATCATTTCCCATGTTGGATGAAGCCAAATACTTTATTAGAAAACCAAAAGCGATAGAAGATTTGATAAATCATGTTGCAACTATTTTAGGATAGTTGCAGCTGTCATATGCAGTTATATAGTTCAACTATACCAAATTTGTTGGATGGCAGCGACTACCCTTGAACTAAACTTTGATAGGAGACTAGAAGTTGTTACAGCAGGTCTACTTGGGGAATTCTCCGGTTTATTGCAAAACAAAATTTCCAGAGATGACGCTTTAACAATTATGGACAATATGAAAGCAATGCGTAAGGAGATAAGAGAAGAGATGACAGAACAACTAGCTCACCTGGTAACTCAATTAAAACCAGAGGTATTAAAACAAGGATTAGTCTATAATAAAACTCAGTTGAATTCATACACTAAATGACCTGTTGATAGAAGCAAAACAAGGTATTGATATACACTAGAGCTGAAGACCTTATAGTATTCTGATACAGGCTTTGATAACAATTTTTCCTTGCCTTCTCTTAACTTTCCTTTATCTTCTTCACTAATTGTAAAATCATAGGCAGATTTAACCCACCCAATAAAGCAATTATTAAATGATTGAGATATTGCTGGTTCATATCTGGGTAAAACCTCCATAGAAGGTATGGATATACCCTTGTAATTAATTGTGATATTGAATGGCGACCCTAGGCTATGTTCTAACATCTCAAATATAGGGGTCACTACAGCTTTAATTAACTCCTTATTTGGTTGCATTTTTGATGATGGGTCGTATGACACATTAAGGTCGAAGGCTCTTGACATCATATTTGCAATAATTTTTGCAATAAAATTCCTTATTTCATAATAGGACTCTGGAGGCTTTGAGTTATATTTTATTCCAACTGCCCTATCCAATATCTTACCATAGACTTCTCCTATTATCTCTTCCAAAATACTGTCTTCAACATTTGTTTCTATTACCCTTTTGTCAGCTTTGTCAAACGAAGTCTCAAGTTCATCTCGTTGTAGAATGAATTCTATTCTATCTATGTACGGAATAACGATAGTCTCCTTCTTTTTTTTGTGAACACGTCTAAGTAGCTCTGGCTTTTCTAAATCTTTTAGACACCATTCAAAGGAACCTCCTCCGTAAGACTCGTGTACACCATTTGTCACCTGGTTAAGTCTGTCGTCGCATGCCTCTTTTAATCTTGCACGTTTTACTTCTGATGTTGGATTATTTTGATATAATTCGTACAAAACCCTCAGCATTAGCATTTTCCTATCAACTTTTTTGGTCCACAATGGACTATACTAAGTTGACTGCGGTTTATTATTGTATGTCATCATTAAAAAAGAAAAACAGTGTATATATTGGTAGCAAAATTCCGGGCCGCATCTATAACAAGAAGCACGGAAAGAGAAGTGAAATCCAAGAACGTCCAAACAAACCATTCAAAGATGCTCTGAGAGAAAAATTAGATGGGAGGAGGGGGTTCTAGAATGTCCAAAAAACACTCCAAAATAAACCCTGATAAAAACAAGAAATCAAAAAGCTCACCCCCTCCAACAGGCAATATACCATCACCTGACATATTTTCATCCAAAAAACACAGTATGGATTATGTAACTGTTAATGGAGTCGTTCTGAGAACAGGTTATGCCAACAAGAGCTACTGGTATCTTTTGCTCATTAAAGAACTATTAGATAACGCTATAGATTTTCTGTGGAAGAACTATTCAGGCTCTGCTGATGCATCTGTCACAGTTGATATCACAACTGATGACTCATTGTTCCACATAAAGGTACGAAACACAAATAGCAGAAATATCCCAGTCTTTGAGAACTTGTCAGCCATATTTGATTATGACATGCGCTATGGCTCCAAGCAAAACCAGCATACGATCAGTAGAGGAATGTTAGGTGATGCCATGAAGCAAATACTGTCATGGCCTTATGTATTGATCCACACAAAAGATGATGGAAGCTCCTTTAAAGACAGACAATGGGATAAACCCTTAATCATTAGATGTAATGGAATAGAACGGCAGATTTTTCTACATGTTGACAAAAGTAATGAGCTAATAGATGTTCAAATAAACCAAATACCTAGCAGACTTCAACATACAGATACAGAAATTGAAACCACATGGCCCATTATTGACAAAGTCAGTTTGAACATTCACGATATCGAAAGATTCTGTAGACGATACATAATGCTTACAACTGACATTGCCTTCAAGTTTCAATTAACAGATAATAACAGTACCGATGATGTTCTTGCTATAGACAGAGGTGGTTCAATAGATGTCACATCAGAAATTGAGGATGCCATTACTTCGGCAGAGGCAAGTAAAGCAGTAGATGCTTCTGCACTTCACTCTATTTCTACAAAATGGAACAATAATAGTAGTATACATTCCTACAAACCAGAAGAATTTGTTAGCACTATTACAAGTGTTTATGACAAAGACAAAACAATAGTCTATGATGTATTACGAATGTTCAAAGAGGGAACCCAACTAGCTAAAACACCTGATACTGAAATATCTGTTGCACAATTATTACATGACCCAAACAAGGATAAAAAGTTAGAATCATATTACTACCAGCTAAAAAATATACTAAGACCACCAGAAAGACTATCTCTGCCATATTCCCACCTTAAGACTGAAGAAAGGAAAAAAGCTCTTATCGACAGAATTATGCCACTCTATCCAAAAGGGTACTTCAATACCGACAGGGTAGTTTACAAACTCGTTCATGACAGATACAAGGACGATAAAGGTATACTGCAATATCCATTTGCATTTGAAATTATAGCTATTCCTCTGAGTGATGAGGTACTTAAGCAGAATATTAACCGATCAAGTGAATTTATTGGTGCCGTAAACTATTCTGTGGCTCCCAGAAGTAACAAATTTGAAGGCCACTATGAATGGAAGGACAAAAAGAGTTACTATGCCAAAGTTGCACGTGATATCCATGGTATTCTAACCGGATGTGGATTTTCCTTTGAAGAAGCATCTGGTCCAAGAGTAAAACTGCCTTCTATTATAGCAGCTAATTTGATATCTCCAAGAATAGACTACAAAGGAAAATCCAAGTCAGACATTGACACACAACCGTTTTCCGATGTTATCATAGAAGTAGTAACGAAAGTCGCTTCAGAAATACGGACGTTTCGTCTTGCTGGTTACGAGTTTTATTCTGAGCGCGAACTTCGACAGTTTAGCAAGCCTGAGAAGCAGGCGAAAAGAGTAGAAGATGTTTTGGAAGAAGTACTAAGAGCACGCAAAGGGGAGGCTGGGCTTTAACAAATGACTATCCTAGATGAGTGGACTCAGGATAGCGTCTGGTACAATGCTCTTGCTGTATTTGAAAAATATGGCATAAAACTGCCAACCAGGAAGTACTTTAAAGGGTTAATTAGAACTGTCTGCAGCAAGTTAGGAGTTACCCGCGAACAAATAGGAATAGTGGCCGCGCCATGGGCTACAATGTACTATGGAGGCGAGTGGCGGGTTGTTAGTTTCGACGCTGTAAGTTCGCTTGCAGAAAATGGAACAGACATCATATTTATTGAAAAACTGGACATGGTCAGAGTGTTTGGTAGGTACGCGGACAGATATGGCTTAGCATTAGTTAACAGTCATGGTCATTTGGTAGAATATGCTGAGGACTTGGCCGACAAAGCACAGACCTCAGGGGCGCATGTCGCAATTGCTGTCGATTATGATATCCCTGGCATATTAATCGCTTCGGCACTTAAAGGAATAATATGGCTAGGGGTAAATGATGTAACGCTGAAATATTTTGGGATATCTAAACAAGACAAAAAAAGAGTTGTCCCCTATAATCCCAAGAAAAAGAGGATAACAGACGAGAACTTTATAGATTTAGTAAAGTCTGATAATAGATTCCGCGGCAAAGTTGATATCGATTTTCTGTTGAGATACAAGGTCGAACTAGATGCAGTTCTTGCGGAAGTTGGAAGTGAAAGACTCTTTGGGTATTTCATGGACCTACTAAAGAAAGCATACCCTAAAAGAGATTATACTCGAGTTATATCCTCAAAGCCATCCTTAAAACACCATTATCATAAATCAATAAGAAATTTCGAGCAATACATTTCCAACCATGTTGACTCTCTAGTAAAGGGGGAAAGTGGAAAGATAGAGTCCGAACTTAAAGACATTAAAGGATTTATTGAGGTTGAAGAAAAGAAAAAAGAAATTGACAAGCGACTTGGGGAAATTGTAGAAGCGGATGAGCATCTAAAAGATATAGCTTCTGCCATAGAGGACTTGGCCAGTCAAGAGGGATATGATTTGGAGAAGCTTGATAGCCAGGAAAGAAACCATGGTGAAAATGATGACCGAGTTTGATGAAAAGGCAGACCCCCCTCATTAATTTTCTATAGCTAGTCGGGAGTTAGTAGCATCAGTGGTTTGACTGCAATAACGGAATGAGCTGTGCAAAAAATCAGTATAACACAGGCGTAGACAAAATAATAGAACAATGAAGGAACCAAATAATGATTGAACTGAAAAAGGCTAAAGAATTAACGGGGCTTAACTTTAGCATGCTATAAACTAGAAGATACAGAAAAACAAGAGCCGGAAAATTAATTATCGACTTCAATAATTTTCCGTGAGCTGCTCTACTATTATTTGTAACCGCAACCAAGCTTGCCATGACCAGCACTTAAGAACAAACAGACTTTATCTTAAGTGCAAATTTGGTATACTGGAATAACCTAAAGTATGTTGAAAGTAGAACTTACCGCAGCCTGAAAAGAGCTTGGATTGGATTCAAAATAGCAAAAAAAAGATGGTGATCATGACAAAATGAAATACTATGCAGAAGGAATACAGAAGTTTGAGAGACAATTACGTCTCCCTGTCTCTAATTTCTCGGATGTTTTAGAGAATGACCAAGACAGTTCAAAACAGAAGGAAGAGAGTGGTACAGCAATCGATGAGCTATAACTGGGGCCGCCGTCGTAATCGGTTACGAAAAGGGAAGAGGGGGATCACCTCATTCTATGGCTACAATCCAAGACCAACATACCGTCCTATCTATAATAAACATAGAAGGAGAACTCCCGAGTGGGGAGCATTACACCGAGCGTGGGTAGGATATACCATCGCAAAAAGTCAAGATGACGAAGAAAATATGAGAAAATATGCTATAGTCATTCGGAAGTTTGAAAGACGGCTGAACATAGCAATTAACGACTTTCCCGAAATTGGCATTTATGGACTTGATGAAGACTTTGAAAATAAAGAGGAAGATGATGACTCCAAGCTTGCAAAATATGATCCGTGGTCTCGTGAGACGATTGGAGAAGCAAGGGAAGACGAGAATGAGAACGAAGACGATGATATCTACTACAGAGGGTAGCAATTCTGCCTAGTTGAACTAGCTTAGTTGAACGCTTATGTCGTAAATATTGTACGATATATTTGCTTTCAGTAGGTTTACCCGAAAAAGTGTTAAAAAGGTGTAGGCCTTATGTGGTAATAGAAAGGAACGCTTTAGACAAACTAGTAAGGAAACACAGGAAACAAGGAAACACCCAAAATAGGATAGTGGGAGGCACATTTCTCATATAAAGAATGAATCTGTAAATTTGTAGGAAACAGTATGGTAGTCGATGAAAAGAAAAAAAGAAGAATAATAGACCTGCATTTCAATCAGGGCAAGACGATTAGAGAAGTATGTAGGATAATGGGTAAGTCCAGTCATGATATCACACCAGTAACAACTGGATAGAACTAGCCCAAAATTATGCTTTAGCTAACGGAGAGCAGGGTGACATCTTACAGCCTGAGCAAGCCAGATAAAAAGACATGTGACCATTTCGTTTTGCCACATGTTCCGTGATGGGAAATATCATGAGCTATGCCCTACTCACTTGCTGTTATGAGCTCGCACCAGCTGCATTGTTGCTTCTTCGGTGGCCAAGACGCCGATTGGGGTGTCGCGTAGACGAACGAAATCGCGCCACGCGTTACGAGCCGCAATCACCGCCCAGACAACGAGGCAGCTGAAACTCCACCACCCTAGATACTTGCCCCCATCCCCAAATGATCGTGCCGAATGCCGAGGGTGTCAATCCCAGTTTGGCTGTATGGATGTCTTCCAAGAGTTCGACCATGCCCGACCTTGCAAACTTCGAAGTTCCTGGTCCATTCCGTCTCTCCACT
>DATADQ010000032.1:0-11693 GCA_036258455.1 Nitrososphaeraceae archaeon
TTGTTTCATTTCTCCCAAGTGCAACAGAGATTATCTACTTGTTGGAATCTCAGGATTTATTATTTGGAGTCACTCACCAATGTAATTATCCTGCAGAAGCAAAGAATAAACCTCAGGTCATAAGGTCAGTTTTTGATTCAGAATCAATGACAAGTTTGCAAATTGAACATAAAATACAGGAACTTTCGCGGTTACAAAAAGATTTTTTCATAATAAATTATGATCTGCTAGAACAAATACAGCCGGATCTTATTATATCTCAGGGATTATGTGATGTATGCTCACCACACAATAAAGAAATGGACAAAGCAATTCAATTTTTGGACAATAAGCCTGATACTCTAGTTCTAGACCCGCATACAGTTGATGACATAATGCAAAATATTATGGATATTGCTAAAAGCGTTGGTAAGGAGACAGTTGGTTTAAATATCAAAGTTTCATTGACAAAAAGAATCGAAAAGATCTTTGCCACTAGAAATAAAAAACCTAAGGTAATTTGTCTGGAATGGTTTGATCCATTCTACATATGTGGTCACTGGGTTCCTCAAATGGTTGAAATTGCTGGAGGGATTAATGGAATTAGCAAGATTGGTGAGAGGTCTCGTAAAATAGATTTATCCCAAATATCTCAATTCGATCCTGACATACTGATTCTTTTGCCTTGTGGATTTGATATTTATAAGGTAATACGAGAATACGGTTCCTTACAAAAAAATCATAAATGGAATTCACTTAGAGCCATACAAAATGATATGGTCTTTGCGGTAGATGCGCATTCATATTTTAGTCGACCAAGCCCAAGAATTATAACAGGTATTGAGATCCTCGCCAAAATTATTAATCCAGATTCTTTTGCAGATTTAGTAGTTCCAATGAACTCTTATTATAGATTGAAAAAAGAATCCTAGCAAAGGATCAAAATAAAATACAATTATTGTTACGTTAGAGAAACTTCAATGTATACGTCGTCAGGAATTTTTAGTCTCATCAACTGTCTGATTGATCTATCATCTGCTCCTAAATCAATTACACGCCTATGAATCCTAAGTTCATATTTATCCCATGTGTTAGTGCCTTGCCCACAGGGTGATTTTCTAGTAACGACTTTCATTTTCTTAGTGGGGAGTGGATGAGGTCCTTTAAATTTAATCCCATTTTTTTCTCCAATGCCCTTTATCTCATGGCATACATTTTCGAGCATAACAAGATTGGTGCTAGTTAATTTAATACGTGCTTCTTGAGTCATTAATTGGACTCACTTCTTGGCGCTTGGGTCGAATTTTTCTACAATAGATTTAACGACGCCAGCAGCTATTGTTGTTCCCATATCTCTGAGTGCAAATCTGCCAATTTCTGGAAATTCCTTGAACGTTTCTATAGCCAGTGGCCTAACGGGTTTTATCCTCACAATTGCTGCATCACCAGTTTTTAGAAACTTTGGTTTTTCTTCAACAGCCCCACCTGTTTTGGGATCAATTTTTGCTACAAATTCAGATAACGTGGCAGCGACTTGCGCAGTGTGGGCATGTAGTACGGGAGTATAGCCTGGAGCCATTGCGGTAGGATGATGTATAATTATTATTTGTGCTTCAAATTCTCTTGCAGCATTCGGTGGCTTATCTGCAGGACCAATCACATCTCCACGCTTAATTGACTTTTTATCTACACCCCTCAAATTAAATCCAATATTATCGCCAGCTTCTGCAGATTCCATCTGAGTATGATGCGTTTCTATTGATTTGACTTCCCCTATCACTCCAGATGGCATTACAATCACTTTGTCATTTGCCTTTAGAACTCCTGTTTCAACCCTGCCAACCGGTACTGTACCAACACCCGTTATTGAGTAAACATCTTGAATTGGTATCCTAAGTGGTTTTCCTAATGGTTTTTCTGGTGGTTCGAAAAGATCGAGCGTTTCAGCTAAAGTGGGTCCCTTATACCAAGGCATATTTTCAGATTTCTTGACTAGGTTGTCGCCTTTCCAACCTGAAACAGGTATGAAGCTTATTTTTGAAACATTATAACCTACTAGCTTTAACATCTTTTCTACCGTTTCTTTAACTTCATTGTAACGCGCTTCCGAATATCCCGAATCATCCATTTTGTTCAATGCTACTACAATTTGCCCTACACCGAGAGTCCTTGACAAAAATGCGTGTTCCCTTGCTTGTCCTCCTGGATCAGTAGCGGCTTCGGTCTCTCCTGGCTTTACTGATACCACAAGAACTGCAACATCTGCTTCTGATGCTCCAGTTATCATATTTTTGATAAAGTCTCTATGACCAGGAGCATCAATCAAAGTGTAAAAATATTTTGAGGTTTCAAATTTTTGAAATGCTAGATCTATTGTAATTCCTCTTTCTCTCTCATCCTTGATACTATCCAATACCCAAGCGTACTTGAAAGTATCACCTTTTCCAGTTTCTTCAGATTCTTTGGCAAAAGAATCAATTGTTCTTTGATCGATCACGCCCATATCTACTAATAAATGACCAACAATAGTCGATTTACCATTATCAACGTGCCCCACAACCACAAGATTCATGTGGGGTTTTTTACTTGCGCTCATTAGATTAGAAGCGATAATAGGGCTTTATTTGTATTTCGTTAAATATAATACAATTTTGTTGATCCAATCCAGCTTCATTAGTTACTAGTCGAGATACTATACAATAAGTTCTCTGAATGCAATATCCAAATTCTATGCCCTGTCATAATCATCTTCAATTCTAACAATATCGTTTTCATCAAAGCTACCATAAGAAATTTCCAAAACAGTACAACCAGAATTGCTCGCTTGAATTCTATGCTTTGCACCTGATGGAATTATGATATCGTCCCCCTCAATTAGGGACGATTGTTTGTTCTGCACTTCTACCGTGGCAGAACCCTTAATTATTTTCCAAAATTCCTTTCGCTTAGTATGATATTGGAGACTCAACCTGGACCCAGGTTTTATGTATAGTAATTTTACGGTACATTGTTCATTCTCATTGAATTTTTCAAATGATCCCCATGGGCGTTTTTCCGTGTAAACTTCCACAAAAAAATAATGGAAAAGTATAATTTAATTATTGTCATATTATTTATAGGTAAAAATATACAATAGATACTTTAATTTACAATTATTGCCCAAGTCCTCAATGCGTATTTGCAATAATCACGGGGATTGCAAAGGAATGATAATGGAGGAAGAAATATTAAAAAACTTTTGTTCCTGTAATTGTCATGATAGCAGTTATCAACTAATCCGAAATTCAATAGCATTTAATAACGTTGATAATTCAGGCAGTTATGGTATGAATCAAAATATTGATTACTAAGCTGTGGTACTAAAACCATCCATAAATTTGATTCCCTGCAAATAAAATGAAAGAAAGTTATATTTTAAGTCCATCCATAAATTATTTAACTGAAGGGAGATTATGGTATTCCACAAAATATTAATTCATCATAATTTCTAATCTTAGGAACAGTATTAGCTACTTTACGGAGATAAGAATTTTCTTGCCGTCTATTTCAACTTCTTTATATTCGATGTCCTCTAATTTGTCAGGAGTTATGATTACCTTTTTTACCCTGACGTAGTATGCCAGTTCATTTTTATATTTTTCAAGTGATAATGAATCGTCTGGATCTAATTTTGATATATGGGCATATGATAGTATTTCTGTAGGAACAAAGCCCCTTTCCTTTCTCAATTGTTGTATATTTCTTGCAATATCTTTCATAAGACCCATCGATATCAATTCGCTACTTCTAGTGGTATCAATGAACACAGCAATATCTTTCTGGTCCGATTCCACCAGTATGTATGGTGTCGTTGCATCATAGGTAAATTCTACTTCATCCTTTGATAATTCAATTTCACCAGATGAATATTTTAGTTTGAAATTGCTATTGGATATTAATTGCGCAAACAAATCATTATAGTTAATTTTCTCAAATGCCTGCAGGGCTTCGTTGAGATCGTTCTTTAATCGAGGAGCAATTTTATTTATCCTGGGCTTCGCACTTAGACTAACAAGATTCTCTGTATGCAGTGAATTAACTTTTTCAAAAAAATTACTAAAATTTACGATCTTGATTTCAATAGACGTCGTATTGAGTTGTTTCTTTAATAATTCTGATAACTGATTTGATTCTAGAAAACCTTTATCTTGAGTGCAAATAACAACCCTATTAATAGGCCATCTTCTTTTAATTTTCACCTTCATTCTAGCCGCGTTAACTAAAGAAATAAGTTGTTTTGACTTGTCTATTGCCGCTTCGACATCAATATTTACCAATTCACTGTTAAATTTTGGCCAAGTTTCAAGCAAAATGATATCTCGGTTCTTGAAGGACAACAAATACAAATAATTTGTTATGAATGGACAGTATGAATGAAGAATTATGTCAATTTGTAATAATGAATACCCAAGTACTGCATATATCACCTGCCTCCTTTCTATTGTTTCGATATTGTCGTCCCATATATCATCCCTAGTCATGGGAACATAAGTTTGACTGAGATTATTAATTATGAATTCTTCCAAAACTTTTGCACCCTCGTTAAACCTACAAGAATCAAGTGAGGACGTTACTGTCTTAACCAACGATTGTAATTTGGATAAAATCCAAACTTCAGTTAGAGTAAAATTTTTACTTTTTACGACAGAATCGATGTCTATATTCCTAGTGTCAAATTTATCATATGAGCTATTCTGAATTAAGTAGACATGTAGATAATAGAGTGTACTTAGCACCTGGTATGGCCTAGAAGCCATTTCAGTTAAGCTAAAGTTTAAGGATTCAACAGGAGAAGACTTCCACATGAAATAAAATCTTATTGCGTCAACCGGATTTTTAGCCAGGAGATCATTTGCGTCCAATACATTACCCAAACTCTTACTCATTTTATTTCCTTTTTCATCTAAAATATGACCTTGAAATAGAAACGATTCAAAAGGGGATTTACCTTCATTTCGCATTATTACATTTTCCATGAGTAATGTATATGCCCATCCCCTTGTTTGATCTATTCCTTCCGTCAGAAATGCAGCCGGTATTAGATTTTTGTATTCATCATCAGAAAATGCTGCATAAGGTGAAGCACCACTATTGTGCCATGTATCAAGAACAAAAGATTCTCGAACCATGGGGTTGTTACATTTTGAACAATTAATCACAATATTATCTATCCAAGGTCGATGCAATTCAAATTGTTCTCCGTCAGGTAACATTGATGCCCTCTTGATTATTTCATCCCTAGAAAACAACGATTCCTTCAAGCCGCATTTACTACAGTTCCATATCGGAAGAGGAGTTCCCCATACTCTCTCTCTTGATATGCACCACGGTACCTGTTCCTTTATTATTTCCAAAAATCTGTTTTTTGGGGATTCAAAAAAGAAATTAACATTTGAAACAGCAGAAATTGGTTTATCCCCAAGTTTATCAATCATGTAAAAATATTCTCGCCTTGCAAACCAAACAACCTTGTGATTTGAACGCCAACAGGTTGGATACTGATGTTTGATTCTCCCTAACTTCAAATAGGCTCCTGCTTCTTTCATTTTTTCGACTACCAAAAGATCCGAATCACGCACGAACAGCCCATCAAATATACCTGCTTTATCAGTGAATTCCACTCTATCATTAATGGGGACAAATATCGGAACATCGCGTTTGACAGCTATATCGAAATCTTCTTGACCATTGGCAGGAGACAAATGGACTATTCCGCTGCCAGTACTTGCGTCAACGAAATTTTCTGCTACTACAAAATGTATTTTCCCTTCGTTGCTTAGTTCTTTAAGTCCTGGAATCAATCCCAATAGTGGATGTATGTACTTCTTGCCATCAAGTTCTATTCCCCTTACTACCTTCTCAACTGTAAAATTCTGAATATTAAGTTCATTCATCAAGTCGTTTAACCTGTCATGCCCGACAATCCACTTTTCATTTTCGATTGAAACGTAGGCATAATCAGATTCAGGATTAACGCCGATCAACGCATCAGTGACTAGAGTGAATGGCATAGTTGTCCAAACAACTAGGAAAGTGTTTTCGTCCTTTATCCTCATCTTGTAATAAAAGGATGGATCCTCAAGGATCTTGTAGCCTTGATTAACCTCTGCGTTACTCAGTGAAGTCTGGCATGATGGACAGTATGCAACTACTCTAAACCATTCTTTCAAAATTCCTAGGGACGCAGCTTTTTTAAGCACCTGCCATTCCCTTTCTATGTAATTATCAGTATAGGTCCAATACGCCCTTTGATAATCAAAGGACATTCCAAGGAGGCCATCGGCTTTGATCCACTTTTCCGCATTTTTTTTGATTAGCTCCTTGCAGGCTTCTACAATTCTAGTAATGCCAACCTTTTTGATATTCTCGGCTTTACTCCCAGTTAATCCTAGATTTTTTTCTGCTTGTAATTCAACAGGCAATCCTTGTGTATCCCAGCCCGCACGGAATATGACTTTATATTTTTGCAGAGTCTTGTACCTAAACCATACATCCTTGATGATACGCCCTCTCAGATGACCTACATGTGGTTCACCATTAAGTGTGGGTGGTCCCTCAACATATCCAAGAATTTTTTTGGAAGATGGTAACTCCTTATTGATGAGTGATTGTTGATCAACATCATTAAGGTATGAATTAACCTGTAATTCAATTTCCTTTGGATCAAATTTGGCTGCTAGCTTCATTAATGCCAACGTCGAGTTCTATTAACTCTTTTATAATTTTATCAAATATCTATCTTGAATAGCTCACCTTTGAAAAACAGTAGTTATTCTAAATGGTAAATTCATTTATGCCCTTCAGAACCTTTTCGAATATAAATAGCACCTAATAAGAAAATAGCATGATAACAAATCCAAAAATTCATTCTATTAAGCAATCACCCGATCAGTGTACTGTGATGATAGAAATTCCAAAAGGCAGTAATATAAAATATGAATACGATATGGAAAGTGGTTTCATTATAGTAGACAGGAAATTGTTTACTGCAATGTATTATCCATGTAACTATGGATTTTTGCCAAATACGCTAGAGAAGGATGGAGACCCTGTTGATGTATTGGTTCTCGGAGAAAACCCGTTAGCACCGTTATCTCTAGTAAAAGTAATACCCATAGGCGTACTACAGACTGAAGATGAGGAAGGTCATGATTCAAAAATAGTAGCCATACCCACATCGAAAATTGATCCTAGTTTCTCGACCGTTAATGATATCGAAGATGTCCCGCAATATTTGAAGGACCAAATTAAACACTTTTTTGAGCACTACAAAGAATTGGAGAAAGGCAAATTTGTGAAAATTTCAGGATGGGAAGGAAAGGAATCTGCTAATAAAAAAATATTTGAATCCATAGACAGCTACAAAAAACAAAACGACAATTAAAGCGCCTTAAACTGCTCGCTCCATCTCACGTATGCCCGAATCATATCCATACTTACACTTGGCCTTCTCATTTTTAGAATTTCCTTAAAATCGGATTCCGTTATGGTTCGAGTATTTGCGTCACTGTCTAATCCCTTTCCACTTTGGAATAATTCATCTACAACGCGCAATTGAACAGATTGACATATGTCCTTGACATCGCTCCCGCTATAACCGTCTGTTATTTTTGCCAGATCTTCAATTTTCAATAAAGGCTCCATTTGTAATCTTTTTGTGTACTGACCAAATAGGTTTGTTCTGGAAGCCCTGTTTGGCAGTGAAACATAAATCCTTTTTTGAAATCTTCGAAGAAAACCTGCTTCCAAACTCCATGGTTTGTTAGTTGCACCAATAACATACAATTTTGATTCTTTTGATTTTCCGTTTATCCCATCCATTTCTGTAAGGAATTGATTTTTTACCCTAACTTCACCCCCAACTTCGCTATTTCTATTACCCAAGAGTGAATCTACTTCATCAACAAAAATAAGAACAGGAACTCCTTCGCTATCATGTAACTTGCGAGCCATAGAAAATAATTTTGAAACGTTCTTTTCCGCCTCACCTAGCCATTTACTCATCATTGAAGCAGCATCAACATTTATGAAATAACCATCGATTTCCGCTGCGGCGGCAGCGGCCAGTAAAGTCTTTCCACAACCTGGAGGTCCAAATAGCAGAATCCCTCTCGCCCAGCCTAAAGGCAGTAAATCGGGTCTAATAGTTGGATAAACTATAGATTCTCTCATGGCTCTCTTTGCAT
Source organism: Nitrososphaeraceae archaeon (assembly GCA_036258455.1). GTDB lineage: Archaea > Thermoproteota > Nitrososphaeria > Nitrososphaerales > Nitrososphaeraceae > TA-21. The sequence continues at coordinate 8,205 of DATADQ010000032.1, forward strand.
CATCCAAACCAATCACTTCATTCCAGGATACCTTTGGTTTATCGGTCATCAATAATTCTTCAAAATATAAACTGCATCCGCCATTGAGCTCATTTTTTCTCTTTGCTGAATGCATGCTGTTAAGAATTGAATTAGTTTGATTTACTGGCTTTTGATCAAATTGTCCTGCTTTATTAGTATCAGAATCGTATAATGGATTTGACATCTGCAGTGCTTTGATTCTGTTTTGGTAAGAACTTGCTCGCTCCATGTAAATTTTATTGAGCTTATAATCAGGATAGATTTGTACTAACTTGACTAATGCTTCAACAGCTCGCTGATACGCACTAATTGCTTGCCCATTGGAACCCTCAGAGTCTAATCTAATTGCCTCAGCAGCATACTTACTAGCACTATTCTCTAGTTCCTGTGGAGCTAAACTCATATATTCATTAAAATTCAGAGCATTTCTTTGAATTACTACATTGTGAATCTATATTGGGTAAGCGACAAAATAAATTGAACAAAGAGGGAAAAAATTATCATATTTTTATCCTAAGGAATAAAAAAAATACACTGTAATTGCCTAAAATTAGTATTTTGTCTTCAGTTCAGACTTGCTTTAAATAATTAATTCATCACTGAAATAAGATCCAATTATCAACCAATGAGAAAGCTCAGGAAAAATCATCCATTTTATTATATGATGAATTTCCAGCTTTACATTTTTTTTTGTTTTGTCCAATCAAATTGACACCTTGATTTACGTCTAAATAAAAAAAAAGTGCTTATGAAAAAACGTACTAATGATATTCCAAATTATCTTGACCTTGTATCGTGTTTAGAAGAATTCGGGCTATCAAAATATGAATCTATGGCATACATAACGTTGGTGTCAAGAGGAACTTTAGGAGCAAGTGAGATAGCTTATTATTCAAATCTCCCCAGAACAAAGATTTACACAACTTTAAAAAAATTAGAAAGAAAAAAACTATCTACAATTTCAAGTCAAAAACCAATGATAGCGACCGCCACACCACCTACTGAAGCATTTCGAGAAATTATTACATTGCAAGAAGGAAGGTTGGCAAGCATGCACAGTATTTTGGATTGTCTAAAGAAATTGGGAGAAGTGGACAAAAAACCATATGAAGAAAAAAAATACTTGATCCTAGAACCTAATGTAGTGGTAAAAAAAATTGAAGAGTTGATTTCATCGACCAAATCGAACATCGATTTAATTCTAGATTCGTGGGGACGAAATGTGGTTTTTCAATGCAAAACTACTTTATCAGACATGGCTAGGAAGGGAGTAAAAATCAATATGCTCCTTGGAATCCAATCAATTATCAACGATAGTATTGGAACGTTCCCAGACGGTGTAGAAATTAGATCAGATAATGTTTCTGGAAATATACTGATTTTCGATTTCAAAAAAATTATTTTTATCGATAGCGCGAATGGAAAAGCCTCACTAATATTGACTGCAGATCCATTCGGTACTTCATATGTCAAATTATTTGATGAAAAATGGAAAGAAGCTCTAAGAATAAATCCCGGCATGCTATCTAATAAAATTCCAAAAGAAGCATTAACTTTATCTAAAATGGTAGAAAACGATCTTTCACATATTTTACTTGACTTATCAATCAAGCAGGATAATAATTATACGTCCTTAATCGATAAGATTGAAAAATTAGGCGATGGCATAAGGTGCCAAAGTATTGAGGAAATAATAAGTATCATAGATTATGCACTAAGAATAAGCTATTCAGGCTATCTAAAATACGAGAACCAAAATAACATGTTAAAACTACATTATGATTCAAAAGAAAAATCAGCTGTACCTTGGGCATTGATTATTATGGCTTATATTAAGAAATTTGGAAATGATGCAAAAATCATTTATGACCACAGCGAAACGAAACCAAATACCATATACATAAAGCTCTTGCACCCAAGCCTGATTCGAGTAAATTAAACAATACTAGATGTAGTATTTATCGATTAACCCCTTATTTCAAGTAACCTTTGAATCAATCAGTTTTTTATATCGGACACGCAATTTGTTACCACATATCGAACAAACTGATTGTGTTGAAGGGTATGCCCTGCCACAACTGCTACAAAACTTGATCCATTTTCTCGTCTCCCTGATACCTTTTGTTCCTAAATTGAGTAATCCTATTGGGATAGTTCTTGCTAAATTACATACTGCAAAGTCATCGGTAACTAGTATTGCACTGTAATCCTTCGCTAGGGCGAGAATTGAAATATCAGCCTCTGTAAGTCGGCTCTCGCCTACTTGTTTCGCTAAAGATTTAACAAACCTTACTGTACTATAGTTAGGCTCAAATATCATAATTCTCTTATTTAATACCAAACTCTCCAAAGTAGAAAGTTTGTTTTGAATGTGGGAAATCTCTTCAAATACCAATGCTGTTGTAATACAAGTACTGCTGGAACGCAAATGAAATCCTTGATAAAATGCAGTTGCGTCCAACGCAAATTTTGATTCTGGCCTAGAATCCGAGTTTTTCAAGTTGTCTTATTCCTCTTTTACCAATGCGCAGGAATACGCCATCAAAAGGATATCTAGAAATGGTAATGTTATTTTTTGATCTGGAATCAAATACTTGTTGACCGTCAATAATTATTTTGGAATTGTCCGTCGAAGTGATAATAATATCCTTAAGTTCAAGAATCAACGCAGGTGTTTTGTTAACCGGAGCAATAGGTAATATCATGACACAATTCATATTTTCATGAATTATTGGTCCGCCTAATGAGAGAGCGTGTCCAGTAGACCCTGTTGGGGTAGAAATTATTACTCCGTCCATTTTTTGAGATACCGGATAATCAAATACATTTATAGTAATTGTAGGAGTCTTGGTCAGATTTGTTCTTGTGATAACTATATCATTCAGCGCAGCTCCAATCATTTTACCATCGATCTGTGCCTGCAATCTTAACCTTTTATCATAAAAATAATTCCCATTGAAAATATCATGAAGCTGCTGTTCAATGGGTGTTGTATTTGCTTCTGCCAAAATACCTCTAGTTCCTCCAATGTTTAGGCTGAAAACTGGCGTACTCGTCCTTATCGCCCTAAACGCACGAAGAGTGGTACCATCTCCACCTATTGCAAAAACCAGATCAAGATCTGTATTAACAAGTTCAACAGGTTCGACCTGATGAATATTATTGACACCTAGTGGTTCTACTGAGAATACTTGAATCTTTTTTTCGGCCAAAAATTTTGCAATATGTCGTGCAGCATCATTTGCTAATGAATTTTTGATTTTTGTGATAATAGCAGCTTTATTTATCTGAAGCACAATTAACAAGTTAGTTCCTTGCATGACTTAAATGCATTTTTATCTGTTAATTCGCTATCCACACGAATAAATATGCTCTAATTATTTCGATTTATGGGCCGATAGCTCAGCTTGGCGGAGCGTTCGACTGATAATCGAAAGGCCGAGGGTTCAAATCCCTTTCGGCCCACTT
>DATADQ010000033.1:0-3023 GCA_036258455.1 Nitrososphaeraceae archaeon
TCTTTATTTGTAATAACTTGATCTATAGTTCGCTCTAAAGGTGTAGGCGAGGATTCCATTATCAACAACTTTTGTATAGTAAGATTTTAACCTTTTGTTATTAAAACAAATAAAGAAATTTGGTCCTTTATAAAAAGAATGAAAAATCCCCCAATTTTACTATTAGTGCAAATACATAAGAGCAGCAGTGCACCATATCATAGTTTTAGGGTAATTACTTTCGTGGATATTAAATTACAAATATATAATATCATATTAGTTTGAGACAAAAATTTCCCTATAAATTCCCGAAGTAAGAATAAAATCTCAAAATATTAGGAATATTACATATAATTATAGAAGGTGGTTAGATGGAATAAATTTTTAACTCCTTACGGCAGCAAATTTCTATAATTTAGTATAATGATTACACAATAACAATAGATATAACAATAGATAGTATTGTTTATCAACGAAATCATCATAATTATAAATTTAAAATAAAAAATTCACTATTTGCAATTTTGTTATTATTACAAGTGAATTTAAGAAATAATAAAGCTTTCTTAATCAAGCTTAAATGTATATACTATTATCACTTTATCTCATTTCGAATAATATAGTTGGTAACATTACTTTTTGTGGGCGATAAGCCGGTGTCATTAACATTTAGTTCTTCTTTATTAGTAGGTGGTGATAAGGAACTTGATTGTATCAAAGAATCGGAAATTGTTCCAGTACTAGAATTAAGCAAAGAGCTTGCATTTAGGGTAGTGCCATTTATCTCGTTGGGTTTTAGAGTTGCATTAGCTAGACTTCTTGAATCCTCTATTATCGTTTGCTTTGGTAATATTATTAAGGGTTCTGGAATTTTATCAAAATCTCCTTTAAAATACCCAATGCCTTTGTTTTCTTTACATTCTGCATCTGGTGACGATCCGGATTTTTCGATCATTTCTCTTATAGCGTCAGGATTTGCATTAGGATTTATTGTCTTTAAGTAAGCAGCCAGACCTGTAACATGCGGTACAGCCATACTAGTTCCTGTTAATATTCCATATGTAGTTCCGTTAAACGTAGATAAAATATCCACACCTGGTGCAGCAACATCAATAGAAGGTCCGAAATTACTGAAATTAGCAAATGTATCATCCATCATTCTCCCACCATCTAATAGGGGACCTAAACCTCCACATTTTCCATCACTATCACCTATTGCAGATACTGTTATTACATCTGGATTGGATGCGGGAGAAGTGGTTAATGTCGCATTTTTAGCAAAGTTTCCTGCTGCTACTACATAAGTAATACCAGCTTTGACTGATTCAGAGATTGCATTTTCTAATAATTTTGAATATGGATTTTCAATACTGTAATTAACTATATCTATTATATCTGCATTATTAGTAATGTATTCTATCGCTTTTATTTGATCGGATATAGAACAAATTCCATCATCACTACATACCTTCATTGACCAGATACGAATATTATCTTCAGGAACTATACCCACTATACCAAATCCGTTATCTTTGGCATTTATAATACCTGCAATATGAGAACCATGACCATTCTTATCATCGACCAAATCAGAGTGTGATGAAAGATTCCCATTTACAAAACTCATTGAACGGTAAATGGATAAATCGGGATGAGTTAAACTGACACCTGTATCTACTATAACTATGTCAATTGGTCCTGATACCGCTGCTGCTGATGCTGGTAAGGAATCTGTTTTATTAATTTTATCTTGATCAACCATTCGAGATGTCTGATTAATAACTGGAGGTGTATCAGATTTATTTAATGTACCTAAAGTGTCAATAGTTTGATTAAGTAGTGTTCGAGTTATATCTAAAGGGGTAAATTGATAAAATGTAACATTTTTAAGAGTTTGTTTTATTATATTAGGATTATCTTTCATTTGTTTGGTTAAATTGTCAATATTCATGTTAATTGAGTCATTTGTTAATGTTCGAATTGTATTAGGAAGGTTTTCATCCCATGTGATATTTAAGCCAGTTGAGGGAAAAGCAGATGAAGCATTTAATGAAGTGTTTTTTGTAGCATTAGAGGCAATAACAGGTTGTTTTTTTGTTACGTTAGTTTTAGTTTCTAAATTTATTTTAGTAAAATTACCTAATTCATCAAGTGCTGTTTGATTGCAATTGTCTATCTTTACTATAGTAATATTACCTATGGTGATTAAATCAAGGATCTGAATCGGAGGTTTTGAGTTAATTTTTGGTTTCAATTCAGTTGTACTGTTAATTTGGGAAGGTTCCTTATCCAATGTAGAATTAGTAGTGTGATTACTAGATGGGGTTTTTGATAATGATATTTCTCCATATATATCGAGCTGACCCTCTAATGTTACTATAGCATCACCTTTGGAGAAATTTTTAGACATATATTCTTGGTTTAGAATTTGATCTCTAATTTGGGACATATTTGATGGGTTGAGTAATAAATCGCTATCCAATTGCAATAGACATTGGTTTCCTACTTGTGTACCATATTTTGCACTTATTGGGCCAGGATTTTTATATGGTACTTGATAAATTGTTATGTCCCGTGGTATAGAAGGATCAATTGCTACTGGTGTAAAAGGGGAGAAGGGAGATGCTCCTGTTGGTCCATTACCAAATGGAGTTATTCCTGTCGATGGCTCTCCGTCAGCTTCATTTGGTACTTGAGAAGGAGTATCATCTGATGGTGGGTTGTCATCGTCGGCTGGTGGGTTGTCATCGTCGGCTGGTGGGTTGTCATCGTCGGCTGGTGGGTTGTCATCGTCGGCTGGTGGGTTGTCATTTTCTTCAGGTTCTTCAGGTTCTTCAGGTTCTTCAGGTTCTTCTGGTTCTTCAGGTTCTTCAGGTTCTTCAGGTGGCTCCTCTTCTTCTTCTATTGTCCATGTAAAAGTTTCAGGAGTTAGATCAAATATTGTTTGTCCATTTACAACAACAAAGGCTGCTACTTCGAAGGTATGAGTACCAGGAGCTAAATCGCTAAAAGCCTCACTACTAGTAAATGACTCGCTAGTATCA
>DATADQ010000034.1:0-5881 GCA_036258455.1 Nitrososphaeraceae archaeon
TGATGCTATTGTAAGTTATGCCAAAGATAATCATATTGATCTGATTATTGTTGGGCCCAGAGGAAGATCTAAACTCAAGAGTTTAGTGCTTGGCAGCGTTACATCCGATGTAGTAAGGAGAGCTCATTGTCCGGTATTAACCGTGAGGTAGACGAACAAGGGAACACGAATTGTGATCTCTAATTTTACGGTTGGACTAACAGCCGACCAAACTTTCTGATTCCACAACATTCAATTTTCTCGATAATATTTATCTTGGTAAATTTGACTGTTAGTATCAATAAAAACTTACTTTCTTAATTTTTGTAGTAGAGACTTATCTTTCTGCTTTTACCAATGAATATGACAGGGCTCCAACAATAGAAGAGATTAGTAAAATTATCGAATATCCTGACAGAAGAATTAAATCGATTGTTTATACAAACTTTCTTCAGGAATCAGAGTAGGATCTTGATGTATCAGTTGTTGATGTATCAGGGCTTCCACTCTGCAACGTACTTACGAATTCTTTGGCTTCATCTTCTGTGAACTTTCCTGTTTTCACAAGTTCATTAATCAAATTGTTTTTTTGAGCATCATGGGAATTTGATGTGCCGCTAGAAGAACCATAAATCGTTTCTACCGTGTCTGCCAAGATACCTAGGTACTTCGTCGGCACTAATTTGCCATTATTATAAGAAACCAAATTAAAATTGTCCGTAGCTACCTCCTGATAATCCCACCTCCAAAAGGCTGTTCCCCATACTTCTGCTTTCTTAAGAGCCCCGAGTATCTGTTTCGCATCAGTTTTCGTAAGCTCACTCAAACCTGGGTTGAGTTTGGATACTGCGCCATCCTTTGTCCTTACCACGTTATTCCATTCCCCAACGTATAACGGCACTCCAGTGAGGTCGCTTGTTTTCAAAAACATATCAAATCTCTTCTCCTGATACCCATCTCCAGAAGGAACGGCATAGACACTTACTTTGAAAGCGATATTCTCCTTATCCGAAGGCGCCATTTTTGCCAAGTTTTTTGGTGAGATTTTAATGGGGCTATTCAAGTCAATTGGAACATTCATGCTGTAGATTATCGTTTTACTGGTGGTATTTCTCAACTCTGCAGTAATGAAACTATTAAATTTGCCTATTTTAGACCATTGACCTTGATTGTGAACATGAGGCTCGCTCAGGATCTCGTACCCTAAAGTACTTGAATGATTGTCGACTGCCAGTACTATTTTCTTAAGAAATTCTGCCATTCGTGTCCAGCCATCTTTTCCTTGATTATCTTTGACAGATCTGTCCCACCAGTCCCCCCAAAAGACTTTTGCTGCTTTATCGTGAGTATTACCACCACTGCCTCTGGAATATTCTGAATTACCTTCCAATAGTGACCAAGGAAAACCTGTTGCTCTCTCTTCAAGCCATGAAGAAGTGTGCCATTGATGATTGTCATAAATGATTTTCAATCCGTACTTATCTGCTGCATTAGCTACTGATTTTATTTCCTTTATGAAAGCTTGGGGGTCCCTTTCATAGGCCTCCCAATAGAACACGAATCTGACATGATTCAGACCCGCCTCAGAAATCATTTTTAGGCTATCCTCGATGTAACCCTGGGGAGGAGCTAAAATCGAAGCATTGTCATCTTGTTTCATACTCACAAAAGCTCCTTTCATGACAACCCCATTGATGGGTTGCGCACTAGTCAATTCACTTGTCGATGCATACGAGCCTAAAGAAGTAGCACTAGTAAGGACGACAGCTAGAAGAAAAGTCAAAATCATTCCGGTACTTGCTAAAATCAAAACAATAGGAATTAGAGTTCGAATGATTTAATATGTGATTCGTTATTCCCGACTTTATGTCTGACGCTGGGTTTGATTTGATGCCAGTTAAATCATATTTTTGAATCTATAATCTAGAATTGTGTTCAATTAATTAATTTTTATTATAGAGATAAAGCCTGTCACTGCCTGTCCAACAAGTCTATTGACCTGAAAATATTACTTTAATTGATATCAGTACGAGCGCTGCAACAGCCGCGCTAGCTGGTATTGTAATAATCCAAGCGTAAACTATTCTCCTACCCACTCCCCATCTGACAGCGGATAATCGTTTCGTAGAACCTACCCCCATTATTGCGCCAGCTATTGCGTGAGTCGTACTAACTGGTATACCGAGCCAAGCCATAGATGTTAGTATGACATCTCCTCCAGTTTCTGCACAAAACCCCTGATAAGGACGTAGATTCGTCAACTTAAAGGCCATTGTCTTAACTATCCTCCAACCTCCGAAGAATGTGCCAAGAGCAATAGCAAACGCAGCCGCCAATATAACTTCTGTAGGAACTGCAAATGACTTGGAGTCTAGCAATCCACCTGCAATGAGCAACGCAGTAATAACTCCCATTGTCTTTTGACCGTCGTTGGCACCATGGGTTAGTGAAAAGAAGATTGAAGAAAAAACTTGAAGTCGACCGAAAATCCTGTTAACACGGGATGCTGTTTGGTTTCTGAAAAAATACATAACTGCAATCGCAACTCCAAACGCACAGCCAAAACCCAGACCTGGTGACACCGGTATAAACAGAAGAGTTTTTTCAATTCCTGAAAGCACCAAAGCCGATGTTCCCCCTGCGATCAAAGCTGAACCTATAAGGCCCCTATCAATGCATGACTACTTGAGGATGGAAGTCCAAAATACCACGTTACCAAATCCCATATAATCGCTCCAACTAGTCCTGCAAAGATTACATCCTCCGTCGAAAACGACGGCTGTATTATTCCTTTTCCGACGGTTGCCGCTACTGCCGTGCCGAAAATGAAAGGTCCAGCAAAGTTGGCGAAGGCTGCAACACTAACAGCATAAAGAGGCCTTAGTACTCTGGTACCAACTATGGTTGCGATTGAGTTGGCTGAATCATGGAAGCCATTAACAAAGTCAAAAAAGAGAGCTACCGAAATTGCTCCATATACTGCGATTTCAATGCTCTGCAATGTAATCTCTGATATTTCAATGCGATATCTTCAATAACATCTGCAACATCTCTGGACCTATCAAGTGCACTTTCAAGCGTTTCGTAGACTTCTTTAGTTTTTATGATTTCTATGGCGTCATGTGTTTCAAATAGTTCAGCAATTGCAAGTCGATACACATTATCTCCCTTGTGTTCATATTCGCTAATGGATTTTGAATGCTTTATGAGGCTCTCGCGTTTTCCTTTGTGCAATTCGGAAACTGCTTTGTAGATTTCCTGAGAGGAAGTCAGAAGCAAATTAGCGAGCTCCTGCATATACTGAGATGGCTTCTGTATTTTGAAGAGTACTAGTCTATCAGACGTACCGTATGTAGCATCTAGCACTTGGTCAATTGTGCTAGTTAGTTCTGAAATATCTTCCTTGTCCAGAGGTGTAACAAATGTCTTATCTATTATTGTAAATAGTTTATGAGTGAACTGATCACCTTCGTGTTCCAGATTTCTCAGTATAGAATTTTTTTCTTTTAGAGTACTGTGGTCGTTGATTGACTCAGCGAGTACCGAAGTTGCTTTAACTAGGTTACTTGCTTGATTCTCCAGTACGGTCATAATTTCAACATCATTTGCTCGTACCCACGAAAGCCAGTTCCCTCCCATATCACTTGATTACTATTGTCATTATAGAAACCTTTCCTAGGTTTTCACATACCCTCAGCTCCGAACTGAAAATTTTTATCAGTAGCGATTTACAAACCACCTCTCACATGATTATTTTAAATAATTTTTATTCGTAAAATAATTATAATTAACGTGGACTATTTTATGTTATAATAAAATATGTCCAGATAGAGGTACGAACAAGACTAGTATAGCGGCTTAAGTTCGCCAGTACCTATCTAAGAAAAGTAAAACGTCGCTCGCATTCGCATCAATAGAGTATGCAATTTAGATTCCTACAAAATGTCCAAAAGGAGACCATACATCATTCCAATAGATATGCGGTAAACATAAATCATAAATAATTTGTTTGTGATTATCTATTGGCGATCTATGGCTCAGCAACAACTATTAAGCCAAGAATCATCTGTTTCTCAAACTATACGTACATATAAAAAGCAGTTAACACAGAACATCGAGCGTTATACCCATGTGCCCAATATCAGTAGCATGGGTCAACAGTCGAACCAAGAATCATCTATTTCCCAAATAATACGTACGTATGGAAAACAGTTTAGACAGATTAGAAAGCAGTATACCGACGGCCTTAGTGGGAGATGTGTTATGGGTGTCATCATGTCTTATTATGGTTGGGATGGCAAATGCATCACCAACGCAGAAAGAAGGTTATATGCTGCATTAGTCGCATTGAGACAGGCAGGTATCAGTAAAGAATTATTGATAGAGCTGAATGATTCTGGTGCGACATTCGACGAGATAGCTGATTATTTGGACAGAAATTGCGGATCGGCAAATAACAATACGTAATCGTCGAACTCACGTCTCAACGGTGTTTGAAGATGCTTTCTCACTTCCGACTTGGTTACAGATGTCCGATATGCAGAATAAATTAATACCGATCTTGAGTAATCGGGTCCCTAAATCGTAATTCTAACATTATCAGTTCCACCGAATCCGAATAAAATTTACATGCTTTTAATATAATTCTTGTAAATATCGTAAAATAATATAATGTAAAGTTTGTTACTAATTAAACATATAGTCTCCCTATTCAATAGCAAACTCTAGTGACCTCACCAGATAATTGATCAGACATCCATCTTTTCTGTTATTACTTTGTTTGCAATTTCGGTTCATTCATTATGATATTTTTGATGAATTCCTTAAGCTGAACGAGAGTTTGCTCGAAATATGGAATGACGTCCAAAGAAGCTTCTGCCGAGAGTAATGAACTACTCAATGAATAATTTCTTAAATCCTTTATCTTCCAATACCAGTTGCCTTCCTGATTTGCCTTTTGTAATTCCCTTGCCAATTCTATTCCCTTACTCTCCGCTGACAGCGCGCTAATCACCTTATTTATTTCGATTCTATCACTGGGAATGCCAGATAATTGAAATTTATCAATTATTCTAAATAGTAGAGAATCAAAGGTTCCAATCATTTGTGATATCAATGAATCAATTTCCATCTCAGCACCTACTCGTGCATCCTTTGATAAGAGATCGCCGTGTTGGGATTTAATATTTTTTATATTCTTCAAATGTTCTTCGCACGAAAACATTTTGAAGATTATTCTATCTGACTGCACAAACGGTAGATCACGGGCGGTCATCAGCTATCTTTAAAATACTTCTGCTACTTATGAGTTTCTTGATGTGCATAGGTCCTTAAGTTTGGACACACCTCATTCCCATTTATTAGCCAATTTAGGTTTGATAGAAGTCATAAGATTAATCGGAATGGGAAACAAGAAAATTCGTACGCCCTCAGGAAGCAGACAGACTACACTGATAAAAATAATAAATATGATGTAGTAGAATCCGTATACATGCAGTGTCCGAATACCACCGAACCCGATATAAATTTTGCAATTTTCTAATATTCCTTGTAAATATTATAAAACTTCATAATGTAGAAATTCGTTACTAAGTAAAGATATAAAATGCAAGTCAAAAAATCTTAATATTTTGAATCTCAATTAGAGTTATGTTGAATTTCGTCTTGTTCTAGATTAATGTGTCAACATGTTAATATAGTAAACTTACCGCATTGTAAATATGAAGTACAGAAGCAGAACAGAAATAGTATCAATGATTCTAGAAGCAGCAAATGGTGGTGCGACAAAAACAAGAATTATGTATAAAGCCTTCCTCAGCTACGCTCAATTGAGAGAATATCTTTCTGTACTTATTGAGAATAATTTACTGGAATATTTAGAAGGCATGCAAACCTACAAAAC
>DATADQ010000035.1:0-12132 GCA_036258455.1 Nitrososphaeraceae archaeon
CCAATTTAGAGAATTGGTATTTGAATTATTTGTCTTTGTTGGCTACCAAGAAGGTATTTTCTTATGATTCTAAAATAATTGCCTTACTGAATCAAAAAATGCTGGGGTAATTTTCTTGTAAATGTGGATGGCATGCTATGACAATACAGAAGCAAGTTTAGTTAAGGAAATGCTCCAACTCTACCCCATTTGGTCTGTGAATTGAATCAAATTCTTAGAATTTGATCACTTTGGAGGGTATAGAAATAATACATTTCAATGTGGGAAAAAACCAATAGACTTTATATTCTAGAAATGTCCAACAGATTGTTATTCATTTCTACTGGAGAGTAAGAACTGAGCACCATTACTACCATCAAAACAACGTCAAGATTCCTAATTTTCTATAGAGGATGTATTGCCTGACAATGAACTTGGACTTGTTGGAGCCTCTTCAAGATCAAGATTTACTGTGATTACATTTGATAATGGTGTTCTCTTCGTCGAGTCAGTGAATGTTATATTTGCCAATACACTTTGCATCGACTTGTCTTGAAATGTAGTCTTTAGTACTTCTACACCATCACTCTGAGCAGTAAATCCACTTGGAATTGAAGTTGTTTTTACCAATGATCCATTTGGAGCATACACCTTCATTACTGCATTTATCAATTCGTTTTCTATTGCTTGATCTTCAGTCGTATACTCTACATTTACTCTAACTTGATTAGCATCTGTATTTGTTAGAGGTACAAAGCTTGAATTAGCTACCGAAATGACTATTCCCTGGTTATTTTGTGCGAACGATGACTGTGTGACACTAGTCGGCGGATACAAAACGAAAATCGACAAGGTCGAGACTAACAGAATCATATATTTAGTTAGATTGAGCATTAATATTCAGCCAATACTCATTTATTTTCCTAAATATAAAATCTTTCTTATCGGTACTCCATATACTGACAAAATTTGTTAATTATGATAAGATAATTAATAACGAAATTAGTTCATACTCAGAAGACGCAAAAATCTGTACTTTTAGCTTCGGACAATATCTTTTACAAACTAGTTAACTTCTAAGTGTGATATAGCGCGCCATAATGGTTTCACATCTTGATAATTGAATGGTTAGAAACAAAAACTTCTACTACCTTATTCCACGCATTAGCCAAGTTCTGTGTATTATATCCACCTCCCCCGAGTCCTATAATTCTTCCATGAGACCTTTCATGAGCAAATCTGTGGAGTACTTGAGCAGCGTATTCATGTGATTTTTCACTATATCTCAGATGTGTTAATGGGTCTCCTAATAAACCGTCTGCTCCACATTGGAATATGATGAGCTCAAATTTCATAGAATCAATAAAATTTTCAATTTTCATAAAGGCTGATAAAAAATCGCGATCAGTAGCACCGGGATGCAAGGCTAAATTTAACTTCGTGCCTTTACCGGGCCCTAAACCTTTTTCTGATTCAAAGCCCGTTCCAGGATATAAGAATGAACCGTCCTCATGAATATCAGCCAGGATTACATCTGGATCTTGCTCAAATTCGTAGTATACACCATCTCCATGGTGAGCATCGATATCAACATACAATATTTTCTTTATATTGTATCTCTTCCTGGCATACATTATTGCAATCCCGATGTCATTAAATACACAAAAACCGCCAGCTGCATTCCTTCTGGCGTGGTGCAGACCTCCAATGGGATTAAACGCATGAACAATTCCATTCGTTTTATTAATGACTGTGTCAAGAGCCAATAGTGTAGAACCTATCACATACAGAGAGGCCTCAAATACTCCTATAAAGGAAGGCGTATCCCCTGAATCAAGATATCCAGATCCAGTGATTGACGACTTTTTTACAAAATTGATATAGTTCTTGTCATGAAAAGAAGATACTATCCTTTCATTAGCCAAAGCAGGAGAAAGTAGTTTCAAATTACCTGTATCAATAGAGTCTAACTGGCCAATCTTTGACCAAAATGCGTCAAGCCTCCCAGAATTCAACGGATGTTTCTCGCCAAAGGAATATTTTGAGAGCTCCTTTCCTATTATAACGGCGGTGTCACACATTATTAATGTACCCACGATTGCAGTATTAGTAGATTATCACCATCATCCTGCAATTCTCAAAAAAGACATTTTTTTCAATATAAAAAAAGGATCCAATAAATAGATAAAATGCTTTATAGTACAATTCCGGTATTATATGCAGATTAAAATGTGCTACGATTTTGAAATCCCCGAGAAGCTGAAACAAAAAAATAGAAATACAGAAAATAAGGAAGTTCAAGAAATTGAACTTGAAATAGAACCAATGAAGGTCTCAAATTAACATAATACTTTTTCTTTATTTTTCATCAATATTGTAATTATTACAGACTGAAAAATTAAGGTTGTCAGATTTGTGGCTAGCTGTATCGTAAATAAATAGCCATATTCAAAATTCGAGCCCTACTGAATATAAGTTTGATTAGAGTTATCAAAGTTTTTAATTATTTCATATTTGCTTTCATATTTATCGTATCTTACAAATCCTAACTGAGGAAATATTTTCAAAGGATCTTCAGCCATAATTGTTACTGTGCGCTTTTCGCCAAAGAATTTTTTGCAGAGTTCAACACTCATATATCTAACTTTGTTCTCATCCAAAATTCCAAAACTGTGGAGATACTCGTGCAAAAGTATCGTAAATAAATAAGAATTGTATTCGTCATGGGAAACTGAATATTTCTTTACCAAGTCTAACACGAAACTATTGACGGCAATTACATTTGAACCTAACACGTGATAGGCTCCTACTCTTGTGGGCATTATATGAAGCATCAGGCTCAAACCGGCTCGTTTCATTTCGAATACTGAATTGACAGAAAACTTTACAAACTCAAACACCTCGTTAAAGTCCTTCAAATAGGATAGCTTGTTACTATTACTGATTTGCTCCTCGGCTGTAATGGCTGACACTAATTCTAACTTTTATATTCCCATTTTAGACCTATAAATGATAGGTTGGATTTTCTTTCCTCTCATGTTATTGATATCATTAGAAGGTATGCAATACATTAGATTAATTAAGGAAATATGCATCTTCTCAATATATAATTAATGGCAGTACACTGGAGGGGAGACGTTGGTCTTAATGCCAGAATGATCGTGAGTTTCGTCATTTTAGGAGTACTATATTTGATATTCTTGAGCATACTTTACTATCTTGGAGTAGGATATATACCACTAGCGATAATCGCATCTGCGATGATTATAGCACAATGGTATTTCTCTGACAAGATAGTGCTATGGAGTTCTGGTGCCAAGATCGTTTCAAAAGAGGACTATCCTGGGCTACATGAAATTGTGAAAAGACTTTCTGTCAATAATGGACTCCCAATGCCTAAGGTGGCAATGGTTAATTCACCAGTGCCAAATGCCTTTGCTACGGGCAAGGGTCCTAAAAGCGCTCTGGTCGCGGTAACTACTGGTATTTTGGATCTGTTGGACAATGATGAGCTTGAAGCAGTAATAGGACATGAATTGAGTCATGTCAGGAGCAGGGATGTCCTAGTTTTAACATTAGCCAGTGTATTTTCTACTGTTGCTTGGTATCTAGCTCAATTCGGGTTTTATGGTGGAATACAAACCAGAAATCGAAATACCGCTGGTACTACCGCTATTGTAATATTAGTTGCAATAATAACCTGGATAGTAAGCTTCTTAATTATTAGAGCCATTTCAAGGTATAGAGAATATTCTGCGGATAGAGGTGGAGCAATCATGACCGGAAAGCCAGATAAATTGGCTAGTGCCCTTCTCAAGATAAGTGGTAGAATCGGAAGTATTCCACCAAAAGAAATAGAAAAGGTTCAAAAATTGAATGCATTCTTTATTATACCTGCTCTTTCTGGGAGTTTTATTGCTAATCTATTCTCTACACATCCACCAGTGGAAAAACGAGTTCAAAAACTTATGGAAATGAAAAAAGGGATGGAATAAATTAACACTATAGTTTAATGATTGGCAATTTCTATAGAATGGTAGATGATGACATAGAAAGCATGTTTTACTCACTAGGGTTGATTTACTATGTATTTTCGCCTTACTATTCATTATATTAGTGTGAACTCGTAGTACATTGATCTAGATATCACCTGCTTCACTAGCCCTCCTACGAATTGGTTCGTTACCTTCGTCTCAAAATAAACGTCTATCTTTGGTGTTAGGTAGGTCCAACTGGAGCCTGTTGGCTCGTCGTAGACCCAACTGGAGCCTGTTGGCTCGTCGTAGACCCAACTGGAGCCTGTTGGTTCATCACACGGATAATGACATTATCATCATCTTCTCTATCAACCTCATCTTTTACTTTTAATTTGAATTCATATGTAACTTCCCCTGAGGTGACCTCTGGAGCCATGAATGAAGCTTTTTCTTCATCGTCATTATTTATTTGAAGTTCATTATTCTGTACCTTGGCACCATTTACTCTTACCAATTCCCACTCAAAGTCAGTAAATTTTTTAAAGCCACCCTTACTATCAGAACCATCCAGTTTCACTTCTTTATTTTCAAATACTTTAAAATCATCACCTGCATCAGCTTTGATCCTAGGATATTTTCCAGCCTCTGCTATACTCCATGTTAAAAGTTGCATTGCTGCAAATGCAATGGCAAAAACCAGCAAAACTTGTACGAATTTGTTCATCCTCTTAAAAACCTCATGTCCTATAAATAATCTTTTCGGTTTAGTTCCTGAGTATTGTAGATTATTTAAACTAAATATATAGTACATTATGACTGCTAGAACCTAAAAAAGCGCTCAAATGAAAGACTTGGTGTTCGATACTTGAATTTAGAACATGTCATTAAGTTTTTTCAAATATTTTTAACGTCTAATTTTTGGTTAGATCACTAGAATTTATTTAATGCATCATTTGAAAAGAGAACTGGAGAGTGGTATTTTATTTTCCTTAAAAAAATGGCCGATTATTGATAATCATGTAATCGTTTGTCCCTATGTAATTCTATTTTCTTCCTAACCTCTATTTTATGTTTATCCAAGATATGTTCATTAGCACAATGGTCGTGCATTATGCCAATATCGCAAAATTCACAGGAAGTTACGAACTCTTGATCTTTTAATGTTCTCTTACAAGATTTGCAAATTTTTGTTTCAATATCATAAATTGAAAGAGGTTTTAACCAAGATTCACGCCAAAGTACACTTACCATTAACAAAGAGTTTTGACATATCATATTTATTCTGACGTGATATTAGAATATCTGATCTATTGGGTTGGACATCATTATTTAATATCCTTTTATAGATAATGAAAGGATTTGGATTGTACACCAGAAAATCATAATTAGAGAGGGATTTTAAGAAAAGAAATAAAAAAAACGTGTAGGGAATAATTAATTTTCAGTCCTAGTCATATCATCATCGTCATCATCATCGTCATCATCATCGCTACCATATGAATCTCCGTCGGAGTCCTCACAATTTTCTACCTCATAGCCAGCTAGATTATCTCCTCTGTCATGTGCATCTTTAAAGCAATCTTGCACATCATCATCTGCATCTTTATATGTATCAGAATTTTTGAATTTTTTCCAGTTTATATCATCGTCGTCTCCGTCATAGCCATACTTTTCAGCAAATACTTGCGTATTACTAGTAGTAATACCAATCATTCCGACTATGAGGAGCGTTCCTAATAAAAGGAATGTTTGCATTGACTGTTTCTTGTTCATCAACGATAGCTCAAAATC
This sequence comes from Nitrososphaeraceae archaeon, assembly GCA_036258455.1. Classification (GTDB taxonomy): domain Archaea; phylum Thermoproteota; class Nitrososphaeria; order Nitrososphaerales; family Nitrososphaeraceae; genus TA-21. The sequence goes on from DATADQ010000035.1 coordinate 5,748, forward strand.
ATTATACATAAATGAACCTTTTGTAATAATTCAACATAACTGTACCATTATCCTCTAATAAATAATTCATATTGTAGGTATTTTTGTTTTTCTTGTTACTTATTCCGGATATCTTGAAAAATTATCTAAACCATATGAAAATTCTCTGAGACGATTGTATTAAATTAAAATAATAACAATATTATTCAAGTCGAATCATATGATTCTCTAGACTCTCTAATCCAGAACATTGTATTGAATCAGATTTATGTTTGTAAATTAATATGTTATCAAAATTTCATATGAAATTACTTTAATTTAGGTTTATATGATAATAGTTATTCGGATTAGATTATTTTAACTTCTTATATTGATATTTTATTAACCAACTAATCATTTTGTGTTGTATAAATACTAGAGTCATCAATAAAGCTTCAGCTGGGAATGGTTCTCCCTTGGCATTTATTGCATTACTATATCTATGACAATCATTTAACATTTGTAAAAATAACCTTTTATCCTCCGAACATAACATGTCAGCAAAACCTTTCCATGATTCCATCTCTCGTATTAGAATGTCGTCTTCTGGAAATAAGATCATATTATCACTTTTAAATTAGATCTATTTTTGCAAATTTTATATTAGTTTTAGACAATTGAAACAATTTTTTGTAATGATGAAATATCATGGACATTAAAATAGCTTGTATTCTGATAGGTCTAACACATTGATAAGATGCAGTATTATACAGACGTGCAAGTGAAAACATTTCATCAAACATCTTCTTGTCTGTTTTATCAAGAAAATTCCGAAATGGTTTCCATTTTCGCTCTTCAATTATACTTGAGATTCTGAATGATGGAATTGTTCTGCCCATGATATCATCTACTTATTTGAAACTATTAGTAAGTCACTCTTGGATATAAAATATTTTCTATTAATGGTTACGCGATTAGTAACATATTTGCAGAATTTTTCATTTATTTTAACGGTAAATCGCTTATTGGATTTGTTTTGAATAATTTCTATACTTTTATTAAACAAAGGAAGTAGCGTTTTGTAATATAAATCTGAAATAGAAAGAAGTTTATTTAATAGTATTGAAGTTATAAATAAGACATTATTTTTACGTGATAATATCAATATTGCATCCACAATTTCTTTTATTAATGATTTAGCTTCCTTGATATCGATTTGATCTTGAATAAACATATCAAATAAATCTGGAATCAATACTAATTTAGCATTGAATTTATAAATCATCTTTGGTAAATTATAGACTATTAAATGCACAAGCTGATATAATGTAAAAACTCTTGTTACACCTACTCTTTGCAAGACTTGTTTGGTATCCAATCCATACTGTCGTCCAAATTCTACATATTGATATACATCTATGCTGTTACCCGCATCTATAACTAATACATTTGAATTACGAGATGTACAATTGGATATAAAGCCACAAGACCTTCCAGGAAGTAAGCAACATACACCAATTCTTGTTAGAAGTATATTTGTAAGTTCTGAAATTCCCACAACACATACAATATCGTTAACTTCAAGTTCTATTGCAGATCTTAACCCTCTAATTTCAAGTTTAACATTATTAAGGTATTCATAAGCATTTTGGAATCTTGGTTCGTAATGACTTTGATTAAATATAGTAAGATGAGACATAAGTTCTTCCTACAATCTTGGAATATTTAATAAAGGAAGCTCCTATGAGATGGGGAGGGGGATTCGACAAAGTGTGAATGTTGAAACTAGTGACAGTAAAAATCAGCGTACGTAGGAAGATAGGATCAATTACTCGTAATTACTCGTATAATGCCTTCTGCCCCCAAACATTATATTCAGCTAGAAATTTCTGTGCGCTTTCATAAGTTCTGTTTATTGACAAGTGTTTGAGTAAGGAATCAATTTATCAATGAGTTTGTGAAGTAGAGATAAATAACTAGAAAGATATACTATCATAAATCATGAAAGTTACTCCATACTATGTTTTCATAATCACATTACTCATAATAGGATCATCCACAGTTGCTCAAGGAAGTGTTATAGAACCTGAAGAAAAGGAAAAATCTTCCGAAAGACTGAACTTTAGTGAGACAAAGAATCTAACTCAAAATAAAGATGATTCTGTATATCCACAAGTAAGCTCATCATCAAATAGTATATATGTAGTTTGGCAAGAATCTGTTGGCAGCTATGGAAGTAGGAATTATGATATATTCTTTAGAAAAAGCAATGATGGCGGGGATACTTTTGGCTCATCCATAAATCTAAGTAACAACCCTGGATTTTCAGAACATCCACAAATCGCGAGTGCTGGAAATAATATCTACGTTGCATGGGTAGATGATTCCTCTGGTGAAAGAGAAATAATGTTTTCCATGAGCTCTGACAGCGGCAAGACATTTACTAATAGTATTGTAGTAAGTCAGAATTCGATGGATCCCTATCATGTCGAATTAGCAGCAGAAGCACAAAGTATCTACATAGTATGGACCAGCTTCGATACAGGAATGCGTAATATAATATTATTAAGTAAGAGCGATAATGCAGGTAAAACATTTGGAGAGATAAGAGAGATCGGCGTAGCTGATAATGAAACGTTTCCCAAGATAGCTGCAGATGCAGGTGAATATTACGTAGCATGGAATAAAAAGAACAATAAAGACACAGAAATTTTATTCATAAAAGGTCATAAAGGCGACAATAATACACATAATTTCGCCAATCTTAGTAAATTAAATAATGAAGGTATAGATGGTGGAGAATCTCAAGTGACTGCATCGACTGACCGTGTGGTAGTTTCTTGGACTAGTAATTTGCCAGTTGATAAAAAACATGTTTACATTAGAAATAGTCTAAACAACGGTAACGATTTCGGAAATACCATTCGTCTATCTTCTATTAACTCATCAAATGTAGAGAATATTATCATTAATGGCAATACATACGTTGTATGGCAAGATAATATTTATGGTAATCAAGATATCTTCTTAACGAAAAGTAATATCAATGGAACAAGCATCGATAAATCCGTAAATGTGAGTCACAACACTGGAATTTCAGAATGTCCATCTATTACAGTATCAAGAAATGAAATCCACATGGTATGGGAAGACGATACAACAGGTAACCATGAAGTATTGTATAAACGGCTATCTAAATTCCTTTAATCTCGAATTTACTTTGTTCGTATTAGTAGCTTACATAAACCTATTTATCTCTACCCGCTCCAAATAAACTCAGAACACTAGTCACCATCATTGCAACAGTATATGAAGATTGAAATTCTTGCAAAAATGTAATAAAATGTGCAGTTAACAGAGTTCCTAATGCAACCAGTGCTCCGTATTCAGTTACCTTCTTTAAGATAGTTCGATCCTTGTTAAACGGAGCTAGAAGCATACCCAATATCCACACACCAAATAACCAAATCATTACTTTTGAAGCTATAATTGAAGGAGCAGAGAAGGATGCTGCGAAATACATTGCAGTCACTATAAAGTCCCCCATCATTAGGTTCGGAAATATTGAATCAAATGATTTTAGCTTTATAATGTAATATCCAAAAAGAGTCCCAATGATTGCAACAGCTGCAATACTTGCACCTACAAATGGAACGTTATTAGTACACTGGAAAAATAAGACGTAGGGATTAATACTACCACAAAAGACATAACTAGAAACTATTGACATCAGAAATGATTTTACTACTACACTAGCCAAAATAAGTATAGCTTTATGAGACCGATCTAATTTATCCAAAAAAAGTATTTCCCGGAAATATTCCATACCTAATTTTAATAGTTCTATAAATTAAATCTTTATTTCATGAGGCATATGCTAAATGTTTATAATTCCATTGGATGTTACTTATATGACTGAAATCACATCATTACTGCCTTATTCCTAGGTTTTAATGCAGTCGGACACACTAACTGAGTATAGCGTAATCAATTATCAGTCTTTGAAATAGACATTTCATCACGAGCGATTCCGTTGTTATCATAAAAAGTAACCCATAATTTTGATCCACTATGTGTCGAGTCAACATTTAGAAAACCATGTCGGACGAGCTGCTTTACTACATACGGTGCTTGTCCTGTAAAATTATAGAGTTCTGCGCCGCCAGTTCCTGCTGTCAAGAATAGTTGTCCCTTTTCAATGTTGCTGTAGTGTTCAGTATTTGTATCAGTAATTATGGGAGTGTATTGCTTAGTAATATTATACGAAAGTGGATATGTCCGCTGATAGTTGTGATTATGACCCTGAAACACAAGGTCTACATGATACTTGTCAAATAAAGGATGGTACGCATCCTGTAATTCATCCAAACCAGGATGCGTAGTATTTGAAGAGTAGAATGACCTAAATGAATATACTATTATCCAATCAATGCTCTGATTCCTATCTGCATCCATAAGGTCTGTTTTTATAAATTGATACTGCTCCGAAGTATGATTATAACGTATTATTTTATTTTTTGCGGTAGCCATTGCTAAGAAATGTATGTTTTTGTAATCAAATGAATAGAATGGTTTACTAAGATTAAAATGTTTTAGATATTGCCCGTAAGTAGTGTTGCCACGAGAAACATCATGTTCTCCAAATGAAATCTTAAATTTATTATTGTTATCTAATTGGGAGATCATATCAAACCAGCATTCTGGATTCTTTTTGTAGGCTAAATCACCTAATGCGATTACTAGTTCTGGTTCCTTATTCTCCATCGCTTGTATGGTTTTTCTTGCGTCTTCACTGCATCCAAAGTCTCCTCCGACTACAAAATTAAAGTCTTGTGACTCATACGTTTGATTTTTCTTATCGTCGATGACTTCAAGATCGGTCTTCAATCCATAAGAGTGAGTTAAACTATACAGAGAAAGAATGAAAATGGAAGCCAGCAGTATTGTTCTCACTATTGTTAATATAGACAATGCCATTTCCTGTTACTTTTTTTCAAAGATATTTACACTAATTTAATATTTTTTATTTAGTACAAACTTGATACAAAATCCAATCTAAAATTCTTAATTCGCTATGGAATTTATCGGCTTCAACTATTGAGCAAGTCTGATTTATTGAAAGTATAATTTCACTCATTTTATGCAGTTATTCGTATACTTAGACATGCGTACCACATGATTTATGTAATTTCATGGTCAAAAATCTGTAGAGTTTATGCAAAGTTTTGAAAAAAGGAGATAAAATACAGAAATGAGTGAAAGAGTTAGGGCAATAATTGCTGTTACAGCAATATTTGGTTCAGTGATACTATTGGCCGCAATTGGTTGGTGGTTGGTGGCTATGAGAAATTGAACAAAATAATCAACTTGTTAATCGAGTTCTTCACGTCAGTAAAGTTATTAGGAATATTGTTCAAAGTGGATTTTATTAGAGGGGAATACGAATACAAATCATAATCAACTAAAAGATCGTTCATAGTAAAAGCAACGATAAAGCCAGGACGTCCGGTCCAGTAATTAATATTCAATATTTCACTGTTTGTTACTTCGATTCGATCACCATAGTGTTACGTTTGTTATTAGTTCAAATTTACTAGGCAGTTCAGTCAGAAAAGGACGCACAACTACTTTACGGCAAGATCATGAATTTGAATTTGACGATAAAAGTTACTAAACAATCTCCAGAATTTAGAGATGACATAAGATTCTTAGGAGGATACATTTATAATCTAAGCCTACTTATGAAGCCAAATAAAAAGGGCAATGTTTTGGATATTGTTCTTTGCTATCTGGACTGAATTAGATACTTGTATTACAAGTTTTAAATAAAGTTTCGCCGAATAAGCCTTCTATCTGTCTTGAATTCATCGTAGGGATAGATACAAAGGACTTACTTGATTGGTGCTTCTCACCGGATAGGCACCAATCAATTTATCTTTTTAGTTTTTGTTTTTGTTAAGACATCTCTATAGGTTTTTAACGGCTTTACCTCATAAATACAAAATGTATCTGACTAAAAGATTGCTACCGTTACTTTAGTTTTATGTCCTTCTATCTAGCAAATGGTTAGTACTAATTGAGGGCCAGAAAGTTCTATTAGCGTGATCACTTTCTAGGTTGACGTTGGATTAAAAGTATTTATCAAAGATCACACAAGCGATAGCAAATTAAAATGCAAAAAAGCCGTCCGGCAACTGTTAGGACCATATTTATGCTATCGATAGTTAATGGAATTATTCTTCTGGTTGGAGGCGTCGTTATTGCATATTTTATACCAACAATTATGAGTTCAGAACTTGACAAAATTTCTAATCTAACTGACGCAAATCAGCTAAATCCAGAGACCAATTCCACATTAACCAGTGCAATTACAAATGTAGCGTATGCGTTTGCATTCGTTTCAGTGGTTTTGGGCCTTGCATGGTTT
>DATADQ010000036.1:0-3151 GCA_036258455.1 Nitrososphaeraceae archaeon
AATAAGAGATGGAGAGTTAAAAACTAAGAAAATACTAAATGACTATTATCGCAATCAGAGAAATGTTTTATAGATATACGTTAGGTAGACAAAGATGGATGCATTAGAGCCTTAGGATGTGTGTTAAGCAATAATAATAAACCTCTGACGGTAAGACTTAAGAAACTTGACGGTAATAATACTGATCAGATAGTACAACAGGACTAAGTTTTTTTCGGTTTGTATTTCATTATTGTTCTAGCCGTCATCTCTACCTCATCAATACTGCTGACCAACTTCATGAGCTGTAATGCATCGCGTACATCCTTTGTTCCCATGTCGTGCCACACCGTATAAGCTATTTTATATGCTATTTCTCTACCCAATTGATATCTGTCAGCTGCCAATCTTACTACTATTTCTACAAATTCATCAAAATCGTATTCAGGTAGATGAAATTCCATAAGTCTGCTTCTAAGCGGCTTACTTAATTGTTCTATTTCATTACTTGTTGCAAACAATTTGATACTAACAAATCTCATCTCTTCAGTCTTTCTTACCTTTGTTGAGACCAACATACCTGTTTCCAACAAATTGAGAAGCATATTTTGGTCTCTTTTTGTCATTTTCTCTATTTCGTCTATTAGAATTATTTTTGTTCGTGGATAAGCAAAGAGTCTATCGACAATTCCCGGTCCTGATGCGTTTGTAGCATCAATAAAAAATGCGTCCTTCATATTCTTTTGAATCGATAGCAAGAACAATGATTTTCCTGATGCAGGAGGCCCGACTAGTACGCAGTGCACCGACTCTCTTGATACTATCATTCTGCGTAGTAGCTGTTTCAAGTCATCATAGAGATGTATATCTGAGAAAGATCTATCTTCAGGCTGTATATTCTTGTCTTCGAAATTGATTAAGAATATTCCATTTGTCATATTTATTTTGCGAAAGAATTTTTCGAAAATCATAATATGGTCTCTGTTTCTTTGGTCATTTCTTGGCTTTGTCCTTTTCTTTTAGATATTTGTCTATGAGTTCTTCAATGACATCATTTTTCTTTCTGCCACCATATTCCTCAATTACCTTGATACTAAACTTCTTCCATTTATCATCAGGTATATCTATAGTGGTCTTTACCATATATCTATTATCAACGGATTCATATATAAGTGTGTCCACGCCGATACATCGAAACGGTGACCCTTGCGGCTATGGCTTATTATCATGAGCTCACATAAGTCTTGTCCTGGTATCGTTCACGAATTATCCTAAATATTACAACCTTTCTGTCATAATCATCTATCCCCCAAAAATGCTTTTGAAAAAATTTATCAAATAATAGTCCTTATTTGCTGAGGTAGTACCATTGGTTCCTAGATTCTCTTTATCTTAATCTTAGCCGTTGTAGTCATCCTCGTCAAAGCCTCTGTCGTCTATGCAATCCACATCATCGCTTCTGCATCCTTCATCTGCGTCACAATAGTCATCTTCTTCCTGACATCCTCCTTCTTGTGGTAGGTCATCACTGCTGTCTGCATCTGCATCCACTTCTCGGGCCGCTATTTTATTGTCCCAATCCATGCTGAACGGAAAATTAGCTAGTACTCTACCATAGGCCCTAAGTCTGCCGCCTTCGACAAGTTTTGGATTGCCAAAGCCTTGGTCTTGTAGAAGCGAATGACAATGTATTATTTGAACAGTCAAGGGATTATTGTGGGCTTATAGTCAATACAAATGACTTTTAAATCATCAGGTAACCTAAATATTCCAGATAAGCGAATTTATATAATCTACGTATGTCGAATCAAGTTGCTGAAGAGGTTAAAAAAATTAAGGAATGCTGGTATAAAGCCTTCTTCAGAGGAAATCTAAGATGCTGTTGTAGCACAGGTAAGTGGAACACAATATCACATAATTTCAAATATTCTATTAAACAATATTTTTTACACAACACAGGAAAGTCAATTAAGAGGGGAGGCAGTCCCCAGAAAAAACAGAGCTGAATTATTTCCCGCATACTTAAAATTTCTAGATTCGCTGGAGAAATTGCCTGACGATATTGATGAAGAGCAAAAGTGGATTATTAACGAAAAAATTGAAGAGTTATATCAAACTACCAACTCTATTACCCACAGTATTAGAGAATATGTACCTGTTAGTGACAATGTAACAGCTACCAAAATCCAGGCATCTAAAGTGCAAAGAAAAACTAATTTAGATTGGTTACTAACAAATCCTCCAGAGCTTGAACGTTATCGTGGAAGATACGTGGCCATAGAGAATGCCAAAATAGTGGGGTCAGGGAGGACATCAGGGGAAGCGCTTGCAGAAGCTAAGAAAGATAATCCCAAACGTAAAGTGCTACTGAAGCTTGTTTCGGACACCGATATTGGTTTATGAGTTTTAGTACCAATTTCGGCTGGAAAAAGTCACTGTCGGTATTTGGGACTGTATCTTCACCTATAGCAATAGTCGAGATTCTGAATTCTGATGGCGAATGGCAAGAGTTCGAACTTAAGATAGATAGTAGCGCTGTAATCACATTAATGAATCCTGGTGATTGCGCATTGTTAGGATACACTCTCAATGACGGAGAAGAAAAAATTCTTACTACGGCCAGTAATTCCGAACTTAAGGTACGCGTACACAGGATGAAAATGAAAATTGGAGATGATGTGCCGCCAATTGAAGTAAGAACTGCTTTTGCAGTCCATGATGTTCCCTCTCTATTATTGGGTATATTAGATATTTTCAATTCCTTTGATATTAGCATGCGGGGTCACATAAGACAGACAGACTTTAATTATGTTTCTTGAATGGAACCCACCCATAACATTTTTGTGGTTATGAACTGTATAAATTCCGTTTACAAGCATAAATCTAATTTAATACTCCTTCTTCTTGTTATGTTTATGTTTTGATATGATAACTTTAAAATGAAGTTAAGCTAGGAATTACTTGCAATGATGCAATCAAAACTACTCTCAATGTTATTCATTGTATCTGCGGCAATACTCGTTTCAGGAGTGATACAAAGCAGTGCTAGTGCATATCCACAACAGAAACAGGGTTATTCCCCTCAAAGCAAGATGATGCAACCAGGATTTTATGCATTCGGAACTATAGCAAGCATACAAAATGATGAAAATGGTAATCCTACATGGATACT
>DATADQ010000037.1:0-3658 GCA_036258455.1 Nitrososphaeraceae archaeon
ACTTGCTTCACTTATTGTTGGTTCAGGATTAAGACTGGCTTTGTATTTCATAATACCTGTGGAGTATGCTGGTCTAGATACAATGATTCCACCTGTTGTATCCTTTGTCCTCTTCATAGTAGTAGCCCTTGCAACCCAGAAGAAATATCCAGGAAGACCTGGTATCATAGCCTACGTACCACCTGAGGAAGATATTGTTAGAGGAGAGGATCTGAAGGGTTACGTCGATCCTAGCGGAACAAAATTTCAATAGATGGTCAAGAACCAATAAAATATTAAATAGGAAAAAGATACAACTAGCGTGTGCCGAGCAATGGGTACTCTACAATTGGACTAAAGCCTGCTATTCTGGCTAAACTTCAAAGGGTGACTGACGAATATTATCCAGGGATGTTCATTCCTAGTACTCTTATAATTATGATGAATGAAATTAAGCGCGATGATCTGATCTCATTAACAATAAGATCAGATGTGAAGTCTTGGCTTCAGAAAAACTAGAAGAATATGATAAGAAATATGGAACAAATTGTTTTACCCAGATTTATTTGCGTGTTTATCCTAAAAATGCTTGAATCAAAGGCTGGAATACAGAATAATGTTCTAATGCTTAGAGAATCAAATTTTGTATTGCTAATGGACAATCATATAGAAAGAAGAGACAAATAACCCCGCATCAATTGACTGCTAAGACTTTTGCACAATTTGCAGATATGCTTTCTTAAGAAGATCCTCGAAAAAAGGGATGCAGCAAAGAAAATTCTATCAATGTAGCTGGAGCGGATATGCCTACCCACATGCAAATTTAATTGTAAAGAGGCGTTCGATTGATGTATTATAGAATATGATGACTAGAACGAATTATTGTTAGATTAATTTATTGCGTAATTATTTTCGCACCCAATCTCGTAAATAATACTTATTTTTGGTGGAATGCCTAATCCAATTATGCAGAAAACACTTTGTTTACAAAATGTTTACATGTTTACAAAAAATCCAGAAATCCAGAAAATCACTAGCGACTGGGCCCATTTTGTCCAGAAAACCCCCATTTTTTGGACGAATATGTCTTTTAGACAATGTCTTACCTCATGCAGCGAATATGTCTCTTTCTGGACGTTTTTTCCAGAAAACAATGACAATTCTGGCAATCAAAAAAACCCACGCTCAAATGTTTACAAGTGTCTGGACTTTCGAAAATGTTTACAAGATTTGCACGGTTGATTTATTTACGAGTCGTCTAGTTGCGTGACCATGCGCTAAAGTAGAAGCTATAATCTAGTAGCCTTTTGAGTTTGTTACTGTCTTCTTGACCTTCAGATTTCCTTGTCGATATGTCTGATATTTTGCTTTGCAGCCGTTGAAGCTTATCGTCAAGCATGTGAATGCTATCCGCCATTTGGACAAGTTTCATTATCTGCTCAGGAGTAACGCCTTTTACCTTTCCGAGTCTAACAATTTGAGATAATATCCCATACTATTTTGAATTTACGGATATATGGCGACAAGCCTGTGCATTCTCAAATTCCAGTACTCGCAATAGTATTGCTGCACTTGCGGCCCTGGAAGGTTCAATTCGGAAGTAACCTCTAAAGGATTTTTTCCTACATCAAACAGCTTGTATGCTTTAACATTTGGAATGACTCTCTCTTGCTCATGTTGTACGACGTTACTCTGCTCTCCATTAGCCGGGTTATAATCTTAGTCTAGTCGTATTCTATGTTCCTTCGTAACAGGTGTGATATCATGGCTGGACTTGCCCATTATTCTTGATATTTCTCTAATGGTCTTGCCCTGATGGAAATGCAGGTCTACTATTCTTCTTTTTTCTTCTTCTTTGATTAGCATACCGTTTCCTACTAAATTTACAGCTATGTTTCCTTGCTAACTTGTCTAGAGCGTTCCTCTTCCTTCTAGGCCGTTCCCCTTTAAAATGTCCGAAAAATCAGAGACAGGGAGACATAGTTGTCTATCGAACTTTTGTATACCTTGTGCATAGTACTTGATTTTATCCTGATTGCCTTCCTTATTTGCTATTTTTAATTTAATCCATGCCCTTTTCAGGCTACGATAAGTTCTTCTTTCTAGGTAGTCCGTGTACTTACAGTATATCAAATTCGCACTCAAGGTAAAGTCTGTTTCCTTTTAAGTGATTATCCTTACAAGGTTGGTTGCGGTTACAATAGTGGAGCAGCTAATGGAAAATTATTGGAGTCAATAGTCAGTTTCTCTAGCCCTTGTTTTCCTATATTTTCTAGTTATGGATACCAAGGTAATCCGTTTGTCCATATCATCTATATAGCGTGAAATTCTTCTCCCATTATTATTTCACCTAGGGGAATGACTATCTCATCTTTCCATGGCTGGAGCTGAACATCCTGAAAAATGGATCGTGCTCTTTATTTAATAGTTGGCATTGTGAGTCCCCTTGGTTGCGTTGTTTGATTTGTTTGATTTTCTGGAGATTGAGTAGTTTCGTTTGTGAGTCCTCTTGGTTGCGTTGTTTGATTTTCTGGAGATTGAGTAGTTTCGTTTGTGAGTCCTCTTGGTTGCGTTGTTTGATTTTCTGGAGATGTCTGCGCTATTGCAACTTTTGAAGGACTGCTTAAAAGGGCTACGCTTAATGACGCTATTAACATCATTACAATTCCAAGCTTCATTTTGTTACTCATCAAATTCGAAAGGCATTAGGAAATTTAGTATATCTATGTTATGAGAATATAGTGAGAAAAAGGATATACAAAAAAGTATCAGGAGATTATATTAGGATAGGAAGCCGGGGGCCCGGCGTTCCTTATTTATTGTTACATTCTCTGTAGGGGTAATAACGCCCATGTTGTGCTTTATATTCTGCGCAGGTGTGGGGGTCGTCGCTCCCTTCTGATAATGGTATTTTCTTACCTGTACGCTGGCTGACTATATTATCGCTAAAGTGTATGGTCTTGCCGCATAGTCTACATGCTGTCATCTGTTTTGGGTTCGCCTCCCAGGTCAATTATGGTTGCCATATATCGATGTCAGCTAGGTTGGGTTAGGGAACTATTGCTAATGCGCTAACTCATATCGCTAGTGAGTGTCCAACTCAACCGCTGAATACATTATTATTTTTTACTCTATTTTCGTGCTCAAAATAGGCTATAATAAAGAAAAAGATGATGTAAAACAGGCTTTGTGTTGGGATTCTTGGTCATAGTCAAGTAGTCAGCAATAACCATACCTGAGAAGTGGCGTCCTAGTTCTCGACTCTACCCTATTTCCAGTCCAGCTTCTCGAGTTGTTCAACTGTTAGGTCGGTTAAAGTCTGCTGTTGAGAATCTTCTACTCTCTTCCAGTCCACTATCTGGACACCTACCCAGTAATAATCCCTTTTCTTATTCCTTTTAACCCGTTTATACTCAAATCCCATATCGCTTAGCTTCCTGCTAAATGATTGTTCTGTCTCGGTGGCTATTTTATTCGCATGACAGGAGTCATACATTGCATCCTTAGATACTATATCTTCGGAAAGACTGGTAAGTCTAAGCGCTTTCTCACGAAAATACTTTATTGGATTTGAACCTCTGACATATTTCTCGTAGGTTTATCGCATGGTCTCATTGGTATTTGGCCTTATCCCCTGTCTTATTATTCGAGGTAATCTCCCTAGAACTTCGTGTAACAG
>DATADQ010000038.1:0-5817 GCA_036258455.1 Nitrososphaeraceae archaeon
AGGGAAGTTCCGTTTCATTGAAAATTTTTAGATTTTTTGCTCGCATTAAAGGGACAAGCATAATCTGAATTATGTTTTCGAGTTATGATTAACATTTTGTTAACCTTTACTAAAGCAAAATTATTATAAGTATTCATTCTAATTTCTATCCATCTATGTTTCACATTCTTCCCTTAAACTTCACTAAGGTTCTGAATCTGATTCTGATTGTTGGTTTAGGAATACTCGCCTACTTCATTCTGCGGATCGTAATGGATCATTAATTAGTTCCCCTATTAGTATCGCTACATAACATATACAACATGAATAACTTACAAGAGTTAAAGGAAAACTATGAAAAATCTATAAAATGATAAGGTTTGCAACAAAACTAAAAAACTTTAATATTTAGTATCCCGGCTCTAAGTACAATTTCATAATGAGCAATCCGAAACCAGCGATAGAGTGTCTCATGCTTTTCACCTCAATTCTAGTAGATTTTTCCAAAATTCTTATAAATTTAGATAAGAATAATTAAATCACAGGATTGGCGGACGGGCGTTTTTTACACGCCTATTTGTGTTCAACATAGCCCGCCAGTTCTAGTAGTTTATGGCATCTTTAACAATTGCAACAGTGTTCCCCAAAATAAAACATATTAAACGGAATACTGTTATCCAGATCAATGACAAGCAAATGTCCATCATGCAATACCACGATAGCCGAAACAGGTTGGAATACGGAAGAGATAGATGTTGACCATCAAAGAGGAATAAGAGGTAAGGTAATTTACTGCAGAAAGTGTCAGGCAATTCTAGCAATATTTCAAATGTAGACTATTCAACTACACCTTACTCATCACATGACTAAATAATAATCTGATTATTAGTGACACAAGCAATTTTTTAGATGCTTTCTACATAAATTCGGGGATTTGATTGACCTAGTATCGCCCTTGGAATGTATAACATGCGAAATAACCTATCAAGTGAATTAGCACTTGAGGAATAACTATCGCCTTATAATCCTAGAAAATTTGGAATGAATATGTTTGAGGACAATTTTCCTTAATCTTTGAGATCGTTGTACCGAAATTCTTATTTATCATTTAGTTACTATTTTTCCACATGAAAACCAGTACAGATTCGCTCTCCAACATTATACTAATTGCTGTAGCAACTATAGCTTTGACTGTTGATACTATATCGATAACGTATGGTCAAAACACAACCGATGTAGAACAGGTAAAGGATTATCTCAATCAAGCAATGCAGGCAATAGACAGTGGCAATAATACGGATGCGTTAAAACTAGTAGAACAAGCATCGGATCAACTTGAGAATATAACAGGAGTCGTAACTGAAGGTGAAGAAGGTGAAGAAGGTGAAGAAGGTGAAGAAGACACCGACGAGTAGGCTGAGCACGCTTAAGAAGTAGACATGGAAGATGAAGTTGTCCAGATTATACTACGAAATGAGCTACATACACTAGTGTATTGCATCCCTTCCGGCACGAGTGTTACTGTTCTAGGTGTTTCAATTTAGATGGGCTGTGAATAATGAGATCACCATGTGGTCTTATTTCATAGAGACATAAATCATGTCTGCTTCATAAACAGTGCATTTAGAATCTTCAACGTCATACACTTTTTACTTAGATCTCTGATTTTATAAAATCATAAAGTTACCATAAATTCCAAAGAAATAAGATTTATTAGGTGTAAGGTTCCACAAGTCTTGTGTTTCGGCAAATAACTATTGTGTTGCTTGCGACATTAGTAATTACAGTATTTTTATCAACGCAGCATTCATTTGCGGAAAAAGTTGAGTGCTCTGATGTTTTCGATGATATGGAATGGGATCCAAAAGACCACGAACCCAATGATCCATCCACTAATGAATTTGAGGATCTGGCATATCATGGCTCTCTCTGCGAAATCTCAAAGTGCATAGACCATGAGGAATGCACGAACCGCGATGAAGTCAACTGGGAAAAGTTCCAGAATTCACCTGGATATGAGCTGAGTTATGATGACCAGAAGAAATGTCTGGAAGCGTCACATAAAGATGGTAACGGAAAGGACGGTCTAGTAGGCTATGAAATTCTCGCTTGCGGAATGGGAGAAGATAGATATTAAATAGATTAGCTTTAATAGAGTATTCTCTATTGTTAAATTTCGAAACTCTAATTGCGACCCGCATGAAAAATCAGATCAGTCCCTTCCGAGGAGGAAATTTTCTATTAAAATGCAAAAAAAAATATATTAAATCTATTATCAATCAAATAATATACATCTTCAAACTTGATTAGAAAATATTATTAGTATTAGAATGTCACATTAGTTCTTAATGGAAAATAATATTAAAATGCCTCAACGTGGAAAGCAAAGAGCATTAGTATTTCAAGGTGGCGGTTCTTTAGGAGCGTATGAAGCTGGCGTTTATCACGTATTATACCATTGGATTAAACCTGGTCTACGTCAAGATGAAAATGTATTTGTTGTTATCGCAGGAACCTCAATAGGCGCTGTGAATGCATCTATAATAATTAATGAAGTTTTAGAAAAGAAAAACCAAGAAAAACCTGATGAGATTATAAAATACTGGGAAAATACACCTGAAAAACTGATTCAATTTTGGAAAACTGTTTCAAAATCTAATACTATTACTGATCTATGGGATCCCTGGAACATACCTGATTTTTATAGATCCTTTACAGAAAATTATTTGAACCTCAATTATGAAAAGTATCTGAATGCCTTTCCATTTCTTAAATCGTTTTTACCATCAGAAGAATCGTTTCGCAAATATTATCATACTCAAATGGCTTTAGCATCAGGCGAGAAACAAATATTTCGCCCTGAATTCATATATCCTTTTCCTACTCCCGTTTGGAATAAATTTTTCGACTTCATTTCACCAACTGCATCATGGTTCCAATATTCTAATCTTCCACTTAGAAACAGCATTGCTGGTTCGGCGTCTAGGTCAAAAAATGACGGCAGAAAGGGAATCAATACAAAATACTCTAACAATGAGCCAAGACTACTCTTGGTAGCTGTAGATATAAGTGAAGGAAACACTAGAACATTCGACAGCTACGACGAAAATGAAAATATCACAATAAATCATGTATTAGCCAGCGCCGCAGTCCCAATACATTACGCATATGTAGATATTGGTGGCAAAAAATATTGGGATGGTGGAATTTTAAGTAATACCCCGGTAAGAGAAGTTTTGAGTGAACATAGTAAATTCTGGGTTAAGAAATTAGGATTGGATTTAGGTGTAAATCCTGACATAGACTTTGAAAAGGGAAAAGAATGGTTTAAGAAAGAGAATAAAGAAGAACAAAATAAAAATGCTGATAAAAAAATACCAAAGCTAGATCTGTGCATAGTAAACTTGTATCCATCAAAGGAAACAGGAAAGCTTCCCTCATTATATGATTACGATCTTACAAAAGACAGAGAGAACGATATAAAATATCATGATAAGACAGATTATGATTTAAAACTTGCTAATGTAGTATCT
Organism: Nitrososphaeraceae archaeon; assembly: GCA_036258455.1. Lineage (GTDB taxonomy): Archaea > Thermoproteota > Nitrososphaeria > Nitrososphaerales > Nitrososphaeraceae > TA-21. The sequence continues at coordinate 3,513 of DATADQ010000038.1, forward strand.
GATTATAATGATTTTGTAAAAAGTGTGGGAGAAGTAGCTATTGAGGCAATTGAAGAGATTAAACATAAAGACACAATTGCTAAATTAAAGAAGGACTTCATGCATATTTTACACACAAAGCAAAGAACACCTGGTAGGGATAAAAAACCACGTTACTATTATGATCTATTGCAAAAGAGATTTGATATCGGAACAACAATAAAAATAGAAAGACAAGATGATAAAGATACCATTGCAAATAAAGCATTTGATTTCTCTCCTGAAACTATCTCTAGTTTAATTGAAGACGGAATTTATGATACATTAAATACAATTCGCCAGCACCATAAGGAATGGGACAATGAATGGGATAAGAAATCTTTCAAGGACTGGTTAAAGACATATATCGAAGAAATAAAGAAACAAAATATTGAAGGTATTTTAGAATCAGTTTTACAATTTAAGGCCGATTGCAATAAGTTCTCTGAAGACACGAACAACTAAATATAAAATTGAATGAACCCTAATACATTCCGGGTTCTAATCCCGACGAAGCCTAAATGTTAGAAAACATTAATCATTGGTCGTAAACAGGAATGTTATTTAGACCAAAAATAATATTAATTCAACTACGAAACTGTTGTAAAGGAAGACTTCATTATTCCTAAAATTAGAAACTCTAATTTCGACCCATCCGAAATTCCAGATTCATCCCTTCCGATCTTTGAGGGATTTCCTATATACTGAATCAACATCCAAACTCATAATAAATTAAATTACCTGTCTTATAGTCATAGTCCAAAATGATTCCGACAATTAAGACAACAAATCAAGAAAGGGATCTGTTAAGGGTTAATTAAATGAGCAAAAAGGTCAACACTAACCAGTAAAGGTTGCTGAGAGTTAGGGAATCAAATACTAGTATCAGATTCCGAATTTTTTGATTGATCACTTAATTACTTATTATAATAAGAAAAGATTAGTAATGTCTAATAAACCCAAAAAACAGTTAGGTGGATACTTAGCATATGCTTTATTGTTGACAACAGTGTCCTTGACGGTCTTATTATTACTCGAACAGACGGCCTGGGCCGATATTATTCAGTGCTCAGGAACTGTAATATGTAACGGAACTTCAGGTGATGACATAATGTTTGGAGCTGGTCCTATTACCATTATCCATGGATTAGGAGGTAATGATATTATTACGGGTAACTCACCTGCAGAGGACTACATCTACGGAGATGAAGGTAACGATATTTTGTATGGAACAGAACGTAACGACTATCTAAACGGTGGATTAGGTAATGACCTTTATGACGGCTGGTATGGTGATGATACAATCATCGACGAAGCTTGGGCCGTAAATCCTTTTGCATCTAACGTGGATGTCGTATCAGGTGGCTTTGGAAATGACTACATAACTACTGGTTTCGGAATAGATAAAATTCATGGTGGCCCCGGCGATGATCTTATCACTCCAAATGGATATCTGCGTGATTTCTCTGTTGATACAGTAGACTGCGGTTCTGGTGCAAACGATCGCGTAGGAATTTACTCGGGAGATAGTGATAGTGCTATTAATTGTGAACAGCCTGACAATTGGGATCGCTAAATCTGGTAATCTCATACTACTGTTGGGTTTGAATCCTGTATCCCCTATAGGATAATAGACTGGAAAAACTATCAACTTCGTAATTCTCTCCAAGAGAAACTAGAATTTCTAATCGCGACCCGTCTGAAATTCCGATTTATCGCTTCCGAATCTTAACAGATCAAGAAAAGATGATAATAAGCAATATTGAGAGTAATCGTAAGAAACAGTCCTATAAAAGGTATTATGTTCAATAATAATAATTAATCAGGTTCATCGACAAGTTTTATTTATTAATCCTCATACTATAAAAAATAGTAATGGAAAACGTGACAATATGCAGTTTTAACGTCGAAAACCTCTTTGTCAGATACAAAGTATTCGAATTCCTTCCAGGTGAGCATACTGTCCGTTATGTTAACGACGTGAGACCAACAACCTTAAGTGGAGCAGCAAATACAAATCATGCGGATATAACCTATTCATTAAACGTTAAATAGATGGTTTTGGATCAATCTCTTTATAGGGGAACATTAGAAACTCTAAATCAGACGCATCTGAAATTCCAGATTCATCCCTTCCGAGGAGGAAATTTTCTATTAAAATGCAAAAAAAATTATATTAAATCTATTATCAATCAAATAATATACATCTTCAAACTTGATTAGAAAATATTATTAGTATTAGAATGTCACATTAGTTCTTAATGGAAAATAATATTAAAATGCCTCA
>DATADQ010000039.1:0-12624 GCA_036258455.1 Nitrososphaeraceae archaeon
TTCATATATTGGCATGAATTCCGATTAGAGTATGGTTAATTTTCATACAGCAAAAAAGATCAATGCTCCTGTATCTGAGGTCTGGAAAATTTTGTCAGACCTTGATAGAGAACCAGAATTCTGGCATGGAACAAAATCAATTAAAAATCTAGCCAAATCAGATAACGTAGTCGAGAGAGAAGTAATGATTGCTTTCAAGAATTCACTTTGCAAAGAAACCGTTAAATTAGATCCAACGAGGTCTATTAAAACAGAAATTACAGACGGACCACTAAAGGGTAAAAAAGTAGTTGTCATTAACCCTGATGGAGACCAGGGAAGTGTAGTAGACGTAGAATGGGATATCAGACTATCGGGTTTCATGGGAATTTTTTCTAAGATGGTTAAAAAACATATTCTGGAAGGTACGAACGATGCGTTAGAAAGAATATCAAAAGAGGCTGAAAAATAGCCGCTAACGATATTTTATAAAGGTTCATTACATAACTTGAATGTTATATGGATCTATTAATGTTAGACTAATGAAACAATTAACCGTAGTTCTTATTTAAGCACTTTCAGTAGAGAATCAACTTTTAGAGTATTAATAACATCCATATTTTTTGCCCAGCCTCTTCTTGCCTGACCTATTCCGAATAAAAGGTAAGCAAAATGGACAGGATGATGTGCATCAGAATTTATGCTCAGTTTTACACCATTTTGTACCGCCAAACGTATATGTTCATCTCTTAAATCTAACCTATTGTAATTGGAATTGATTTCAAGAACAGTCCTGGTCTCACATGCAGTATCAATTATTTTTTCTATGTCTATAGAATAGCCCTCTCTTTTGTTTATTAATCTACCTGTGGGATGAAACAGTATATCTACACTTGGGTTTTTTGCTGCCTTGATGAGTCTTTCCGTTTGAATATCCCTGGACAATGAAAAATTTGAGTGTATAGACGCTCCTACGATATCTAGCTTATCCAATACATTATTTGGTATATCAAGTGTACCGTCTTTAAGAATATTGACTTCAGCAGAACTCAAAATCCTAAACCTAGTATCAGTTAAGTATTCACTTAAAACATCATTTAACTCTTCTATCTTATTTATTTGCTCCAATAGTTTGCTTTCATGTAAACCATTTGCCAATCGCAGGCTCTTTGTATGATCAGTAATTGCGATATAATCTAATCCAAAATCTTTTCTTGCATGTAAAGCCATATCTTTTATTGACATTGTACCGTCGGTACTGTCACTGTGTGTGTGAAGGTCTCCTTTTAGATCACCATAATCTATCAAGTCTAATCTGTCGTTTTGATTATTAGAAAAAAAATCAATTTCGCCACAGTTCTCCCTTAGTTCAGGTGGGATATATTGGAGGCGGAGTTTTTCATAAATTTCTTGCTCGTTGGCTCCGGCAATTTTTTTCTTTTTTTTGTTGAATAGACCCCATTCGTTGAGATGAAAACCCATTGAAATAGCCAAATTGCGTAATGAAACATTGTGATCCTTGTTTCCAGTAAAATATTGAGAAGCCGATCCGAAACTTTCTTCAGGAACCACCAACAAATCGACAGCAATTCCATTTCTAAGTTCAACAAATGCCTTTGCTTTGCCTTTACCCTTAATTTCTTTGACTTCAGGTATATTGACAAAAAAGTTAAGCACTTTCCCTGGTTCTTCTGTAGAGACTAAAATATCAATATCTCCAATAGTTTCTTTCATACGTCTGAAAGAACCTACTACGGTACAGCGAATCACACTTGCTTGACTGGTCAATCTACTTTCTATTTTTTTTATCTGGGGATAAACATCTCCAAGTAGGAATCTGGTCTTATTTTTTTTTGATAATTGAATCGTCCTCAAGAGGCTCTCTTCCTTAATCTTTGAAAAACCCTTTAACTTTGCAATTCTGCCTTCAGACGCTGCTTTTTCTAATTCAGATATGCTGGTAATTTTCAGTTTCTCATAAAGTATCTTTATTGTCTTGGGACCTATTCCTCTCATATTATAAAATTCAGATATCTTGATGGGTATTTTCCTCTTTAACTCTTCGTAATAAGCAATTTTATGCGATTTGATAAATTCCTCTATCTTTAATGAGATAGCACTACCAATCGATGGTATTTTTTTAAGACCCTGAATACCATTTTTAAGATATATTTCTTCAAGCCCGACAGATAAATTCTCGATCACATCTGCAGCCTTTTCATATGCTCTAACCTTGTAAATTGTAATTGGATCATTTTCCGCTATTTGGACTAGGTATGAGATTTCACGAAATATCCTCACAATTTCAATATTATTCATTTCATAATTTTAGATACCTTTGTGTATATCTTACATAATAATAAATTTAGTCTTTTCAAACTGGAGTGAGCAAAGCTCATAAAGAATTGGTAGATGCGTTAGATCTGATTTTCTGAATTTGCAATGTGACAATTTACACTGTCGTTTATAATTGCGGTGTATCAGGAAATGTGAATTCTCCCTTTGAATCGCTACAAAAATCAAAAATTATCCACACCAGTTAAATTGTATAAGAATACTAATACGGTATAATGATTGAACTTGGATACGATTATCCACTATACAGACCACCTTCAGAAGCTAATTCAGTTATTTTTCAGGTTACTCTGGGATGTTCTTTTAACAAGTGTTCATTTTGCAATATGTATAGAACTAAGGAATACTCTGAGAGACCATGGGGTGAAATTAAATCCGAGGTCGATATTATCTCAAAATCATCTCCTCAGACCGAAAAGGTATTTTTGGCAGATGGCGATGCCTTAAACCTCTCAACAGAAAAATTGATTCAAATATTGGAATATATTAAAGAAAAATTTCCAAATTTAAAGAGAATTTCATGTTATGCAATGCCAAAAAATCTCCTTCAGAAGAGTCCTGATGAGCTAACTTTACTTAACAAAAGGGGATTGAAAATGTTATACGTTGGAATAGAAACAGGTCACGATATACTGCTCAAAAAAATTACCAAAGGAGCCACTTCAAAAGGCATTATTGAAGCTTGCAACAAGGCAAAAAAAAGTGGGTTCATTATCTCGTGTATGATTATCTTAGGGATTGGGGGAAAAAAATATTCAATTGAACATATAAAAGAAACAGGTAGAGTAGTAAGTGAAGTTTCGCCAAACTTTCTAGCTGCCTTGACACTAATTCTTGAAGATGGCGTATACGATGAATTTATGCAAAAATTTGGTGAACCATTTGAATTTTTAGATGATTTATCAGTACTTGACGAGCTTGAAATACTGGTAAGTACAATTACTCCTTCTTCATCTATTGTCTTTAGGGCTAATCATGCATCAAATGTATATTCCGTTGGTGGTAGTTTACCAGAAGATAAAGATAAAATGATTTCATTAATAAGAAGCTTAAAAGAACATCCTGAATTATTAAAACCAAAGGTATTGCGTAGATTTTAAAATTTGAATATAATAATTTAGAAACATGGTTTGATACATGAATTTATTTATTCATACAGCTAAACGCATTTTAGTAATTGATCCTATCATAAAGTCTATTTGATTCAAAAATTCTGATTTTAATGAGTTGAAAATCACAACTGGTGGTAGCCAATTAAGAATTGGACAGGAGCACTCAAAAACCCCCACCAGTTGTAGTTGAAGAGTTACCTTTACTGTGTTCAATAAACTATAAAATAATTTTACCCCTGTATATGCCGGGTAAATCCAAAAACAAATACTGCTAACATATCTTACACATCAACGAATTTTGTTATTGTCGTAAATCTTGATAAAAGAACAACTGAGAATAAGATTCAATTGATCTGTCCTGGAAACATATCAATTACTGTTGGTTCGTCAGATCTTGTCCTTCAATGTTTTAAGCACCTTCGAGTTTGGATTAATTGGATCTAATTGTTCATTTAAATAATCTATAAAGTTAGTTGCAGTTACTATTCCTACAGTTTTGTTTCCTTCCTTGACGACAAGATGTCTTACCTTATGATGTAACATCAGATTTGCAGCCTCTTCGACAGATGAATTAGGATCAATCGTTGATAAGGGGGATGTCATAAGATGATGTATCTTGAATTCTTTACTTAGGACATCATGAATACATACACCCCTTGTGATATCACGCTCAGTAATGATTCCTATAGATTGTCCACCCTCATCAACTACTACAAGGGAGCTTACGTTTTTGTCTAACATTTTCTTTGCAGCTTCCTTTGCACTTTCAGATGTTTGAATGGACTCTAGTCCCGTTGACATAATATCGCTTATTCGTTTCATAGACTTTGTATCAACAAAGTTTAATATATTTTGATTCCGTAAGTACCGTCATAACTCGTTGATTAAGTCACGAACACAGACCGCATAGCTGTCTGGTTACCTATAGATTCAATATCGGTGATTACATTAGCATTTTTCTTTACGAGAGCAGATTTTCCCCTCTCTGCAACGGTATCTATTATTTGCTGAGTGATATTTGGATTTTTAACTAGGCAATATTTTATGCTCTCTTCAAGCTCCTTAATTCTCAGGATTTATTGTCATTCAAAATGCTTGACAACTTTCTGGTAATTAGGTATGTATGCGTACTAAATAGTATGTATACTAAACAGTATGAACACAAAAACTCTAGGCCCCTTATGATATTTAAAGAATATAAAACTTAAAAAATCAACCAGAATTCATATAATCAGATTATGTGAATATACTTTGCTAAAATTAGCACTTCTTCAATTCTATGGTTTTCATGCATATAATAGATAAAAGTGTGTTTGTTTTTTTGATTCACACAACTTCTGCTTTTGCGAAGCGGTTACCTATACTAGTAATTCTTATTTTAGTTTTCTGGCCAGCCTTTGCACCTGGAACGAATATTACAAATCCTTGGATTCTGGCTATCCCGTCTCCCCTATTACTTATTTCTGATACTTCAACTTCATATTCCTTTCCCATTTCGACTGGTTTTGCACTTGAATCAAACCCTCCTCCTCGACTTCCGGGATTGCTATGCCCATTTCTTCCACTGTAACTCATTATTAAGATAAGGTTAGCCCTGTCCGTAATATGAATGATTGAAACGACTATGGATTTTTAATCGATACATAAATTTACTAGCTTGTTCGCTTCTTGAGTAGGATTATGCCAGCCTTCTAACCTACACTTCAATTGTCGCTCAATCTGATATTTGATCATAGGAATGATACATGTAGTTTCTAAATAAACGATTTTCCGTATCTCTCTACTAATTGTAAATAAGAGCCAATATTAAGTAAAATTATTTTATTTTTACACTTTCAATACAAACCACGCATCTGTCGGAATCGTATTGTTAACAATTCGGATCCAGTGTAAAGGGATATTATTGATGTCTTGACGGATCATTGTTATAAGAATCGTAAAAACTTCAAAAACTCATTTTAAATGGAGTATTCTATACCTCACAAAGTTTATTATCTTTTAAAGATCAATCACAATAGTATGAAGTCTAAATCAATAACAAAAAAAGTTTTAAAAAATACAATATTTGTTGGAAGCATTATTTTGATATTTGTTTTCTTGGATTATATCGCAAATCAGAACTTTATCCGTGCACAAGCTGTCAATGAAAAAGGTTATGATCTAAAGGAGATTGGAAAAGGAGCATTTGCAGTTTCTTCAAATGGTTACAATAGTATGTTCTTAGTAACAGGAGAAGGCGTTATCGTGGTCGATGCTCCTCCAAATATAGGCGATAAGATATTTAATGCAATATCTGAAGTTACCAATGAAAGTATAAAATATCTGATTTACAGCCATGCGCATAAAGATCACATTGGGGGTGCTCATCTATTTCCGCCAGGAATAGAAATAATTGCACAAAAAGACACATCAGATTTTTTGAAAATGGCTAATCATACGGACAGACCGTTACCAACTCAAATATTTGTTAATGGAACAACGCTAACTCTAGGTAATACGACTCTACAATTATCATATGGCGGTCCTTATCATCAGAATGGAAATATTTTCATTTATGCTCCACAACAAAAAATACTAATGGTGGTAGATCAATTTTCCCCTGGCGGCACACCGTGGAAACATCTTGCAACTACTCCGCATGTACCTTCTTACATTCAGTCCTATGATCAAGTACTAAATCATGACTTTGATGTGTACATATCAGGACATGGTATTGGTACAAAGGATGATGTACAATTAGAAAAAAGTTATGTTGACGATTTGAAGAATAATGCTGGTTATGCTATAAGTAATGTCAATTTTACCGAAGCAACGAAGAACGTTGATAAAAATAATACTGCTGCAGTTACAGAAGCGTATTTCAATGCGATGACAGGTGTGTGTGTAGACAAAACTGATGGAAAATGGAAAGGCAAATTACAAGGTGTTGGTGTTTGGACAGACGAACACTGTGAGAAAATGATTATCAGTCTCAGAAATGATTAGCATTAAATGGAAATTGGATGCCAGGTGTTGATAATTACCTGTCAAATTGATTCATTCTATAGTCAATATTATCATTATCTCGGCTTAATCACTTTTTTGATTCTTTAATTTCCTACTGAATAAAGAGTACAAATACAATTAATTAACCGTTGAAAAATTCAGAACGATTCTATGAGAGTCTCTTGGTGGGATGGCTGAGGATGAAAAAACAATATCTTATTTTGATATAGACTTCGACATTTCTGCTGTTCAAAGTTACTTGATTTTCAGTTAGTGTTGACCTTTATGTTTCGATAATCACATGTTCCCTGATGATTTAATCGAGTCATATTCCAAAAATCTAACAAATTAATTATTGCTCAATTTGTGGCTTATACCAATAAATCGTATTTTTATTTTTACAGGAAAAACACTCTTTCTTCATTTCAACAAAATCACCAGGAGGATCTTTAGGCTTTGAATGTGGTTCGGTATAGGCACTATCTGGTGGAATAACATCGTAATTAGAGCCGCATTTAAGGCATCCCAGTGCAATTGAAGACATGAATATCCTCCTTATGATGTTCTATCTAAATATTTCCTAGTCAAGGCCTAGACTTGCTAAATTGAAGCAATGATAATGCAATACCCATTCATACAGTATAAATGAGAATCTACTCTTAACAATAATTACTGTATGATTTAGGAAATTGGACAACTAAGACATAGATACTTTTTGTGCATTACAAGCAACTAATAAAAAGCGGATTAATGAAATAGGTTAGCCCATTCATTTTATCTCAACCATTATGCCAAATATAGAACAATGTCATGGTCCTACTGGCACTAATATTGGTCTTTGTCTATTTCGATATTTTTCAATTTCATAAAAGAAATCCTCGAAATTATTCATATAAGATTCATTCTCCATTTTATCCCGTTCTATGAAAATATTTTGTGCAAGGCAGATCCAACAGACTCGACCTGTTCCCCACAGTGCTTTTAGTAAAGGCTCTTTTGGGACAAGGTTACTATTATACAACACACCGATATGGTCAAACGTGGACCTTACTCTTTCCACATCCTGTTGTAGTCTAATTCCTTTTACTTTCATCTCCTCTAAAACAACAGGATCTCGGAAAATGTCAATAAATGCCTCACCTTTGAATCTTCTCAGGTTCTTGGAAAAATACATTTTTCCACCAATTTTTATGCCTTTCCTATAATGGTGTTCCATGTAGATTCTAAATGCCTCATAGACATTCTTTCTGGCTTCTCTTTCCTCGAAGGTATTGACCAACTTATACACTTCGATAAGTCTTTGGTATTTACTGTGTTTTCTCTGAGAAAGGAGGGTATAAAAGGAAATGAACAAAGCAACAATAACTCCACCGGCCGTTATCGTCTGAGCATAATCCCTAACGAAAGACCAAAAATCCATTGTTAATTATGTAATGTCAGCTTCATTAATAAGTGCGAATAAATTCATTCTTGGAATATTGAACATCTATAGAGATCTTTTAACAAACTATAAAACAATTATAACCCATCACATTTCCTTCTTTAAATTCTATAAACATCTGAGTTCTAAAAGTAACTTAACCTATTTTTATCTCTTGTATGTCTCCCATGTATTTTCTTAATACACTGGGGACTACTACTGTTTTATTATTTGTTTGATAATTTTCAAGAATTGCAGCCATAGTGCGCTCCGTGGCGACAAGTGTACTGTTCAGTGTATGTACCAGCTGTGTCCCTTCATTGACTTTTTCCCTATGACGTATGCTCAATCTTCTCGATTGGAAATCAATACAATTAGAACATGATCCTATTTCTCTATACTTATTTTGTCCGGGCATCCATGCCTCTATATCATAAGTCTTCGAAGATACCTTCCCTGTATCCGCACTACATAATAGTACTACTCTAAATGGGATTTCTAAGTTTTGGTAAAACCTTTCCGTAATATTTAACATTCTTTCTTGTTCATCAAAGGAATTTAGGGAATCTGAGATCACAAATTGTTCCACTTTTTCGAATTGATGGACTCTGAAAATTCCCTTCATATCTTTACCATGCGCGCCGGCTTCCTTCCTGAAGCAAGGACTGATGCTAGCGTATCTTAAGGGCAGTTTTCTTGAGTCCAAAATTTCGTCCATGTGCATTGATGCCATTGCATGCTCTGATGTACCAATCATATATAGATCTTCATTTTCAATTTTATAAATCACATCTTCAAAATCATCCATGATAATAGAGCCCTTAATGGCTTCATTTTTAAGCATAAATGGCGGTTGAATCAATTGATAACCATGTTCAAAAAGAAAGTCCAGTCCGTAGTTTATCAAAGCCTGATTCATTTTAACAAGTGTATTTTTTAAGAAATAAAATCTAGATCCAGCTATTTTTGCAGCTCTTTCCAAGTCGATTAACCCAAGCGAATTGGCCAAATCAACGTGGTCGATCCTAGAGCTAGACTTTATGTAATCGTCATGCATTCTGATGACAATGTTATCCTCCTCACCATCTCCAATTGGAACTGATTCATGTAAGATATTGGGGACAGAGTAAATCAATTCACAATATCTTTTTTCTACGCTGCTTTTCTCACCTGCTAAGCTTTGCATCAACTCCCCGACATTTTTCATTTCGCCGAGTTCTTTATCTGCGCTTTCTTGATTCTTTTTCTTATTCGAGATACTTTGCGATAAAGTATTTTTTCTGTGTCTTAAATTTTGAATTTCTAGTATTAGTCCGCGTCTTTTTTTGTCTATATGCAATAGTTCAGAAAAAGGATATTCAACTTTTCTTCTCTTTAGCATGTCCTTAATGAGTTGGGGATTATCCTTTAGAATCTTGGGGTCAATCATTATTTGTCACTGTCCTAGATAACGATATATGTTCTAGTAGTTCATCTACTGTATTAAGGAACGTTCCTGTCCCATTTTTACAAAAAATATCAATTATCAAATATTTATCATCAGATTTAATATCAATCTCTAATCCTTCAGGGATACGAACATTATCTGGTGTTAATACATCGATCACAGTATCTACTTCCTTATTACTATCAAATTGTATTTTCATACTAGACTTGATATTAAACCCTTCTTTCATTTCGAAGTCTTCTTGATTAGTTTCAAAATCATGGATATGAATGAATCCTCTTTAGTTGGAGGGATAATAATTTGTCCACCGGCATTACTAAATGTCACCGTAATTCCATCAATTGCATCTGATAATTCCTTTACCATCTGTTCAACATCGATGCCTCCTTCGTAACCGGAGCTAAGGAAATATTTGGAATAATTTTCATCAATTGATATTTTCATGATTATCACTTTATTGATAAATTGACAATGAGATGTCAATAGGCGAGATAGGTATCCAACATAATCTGGTTCAATGATCCCATCTGCATTAATGAATACGTACAAGCCCTTATCAGAGATTCTCCATTTTTCTTTTAGGATTTTTGAGATTAATTTTTTCGAGCTATTCCTAAATTCTTGCACGTCCCTCTCAGCCTCCTCTAGAGAATCAGCTCGCTCACCAAGGCAAATGCTCATACCCAATCCAGATTTCATACCCAGTGCACAAGAATTCAATAGCTCTGAAAATCTACGTGCATCATACAAATGACTACCGTATTCTTCTGCTGGAAGAACATAGGTATAACCTATGAGAATGTTTTCTAAATTTTCAATCTTAATGTTAATTTGAGAACTAAGGTGATTCTTAATGGATTCAATTATGAGAAATTTTTCTTCTTGGTTAATATCAGCTATTGTCTTCCATCTTCCATCTTTTTTCAAGTTTATGTTGGTGTTCTTCAGGAGCTCAAGGCATTTGTCGCTATTCGATGTTAGTCCATATAGGTATGGAATAAATGTATTGGAAATGGATTCATGAATGGGTAAGGATTCATTAAATGATAACAAAAGATCAATCTCTGTTTGTATTAATCCATTTTTTTTTGAATCTTCTAATATTTTGTTATTAATACCAACAAGAGATCTTTTGTCTCCTACATCCTGATATTCTCCTAAAGCGGAAACGATTGCAAGTGGAGATAGATCTGTAAATGTTTTATCCAATGTTTTTACTAAAAGATAAGAAATACCACCTGAGGTAATTTCCTTATCACTAACAATATCATATTTCCACGGATTTAGGATAGCATTGTTATCGTCTGTTGCTATCTCAGCAAAAGAAAGTTTTTTATGATCCAGTATGATCCAGTTTTTCGAAAAAAGCTTATTAAAAATTTCGGATAACCCAGTGCCAAGCTCAGTGAATAAATAAAATTCATGGTCTTCATTCTTCAAATCAGTAATAGTATCTTCAGTGATTTTATTCACAAAACGGGCCGTGGCCCTTCCGCCCAATTTCCAAATTGCTCTAAACAATAGACTTGCTGAAATAATTCCATCGCATGATGAAGTCGATACTATTAAAGTATCCTTTCTTTCATTAATTAGATTTTTTACTCTTTCACTGATTGAATTTATACTTTCATAAAATTCATTGTAACCCATTTAATTCATTATTCAAGTCGAGCAATTACCGCAGCATATTTCCAGTTTTGTGAAATTTTGCCTTTGTTCTTATAATATTTTGAAAGCCTATGAATTTTTGCTTCTATCAACTCAAGCGAACGAATATTCCTTTTGTCAGCATTATGGAACTTGAGGTGTCTTTGTAACGCCAATGCCTTTTGTACAAGTTGATTGAGGTCCTCGGGCATCTCTGGGATAGAATTATTTTCATGTAGGAGCTGGCTTATTCCCTTCCCCAATATCGGTTTTATTAGAGGAACTCCATATTGATCCCTCATTTTGATTCCAATTTCACTTGGACTTAGACCATCCTTTGAAAGTTGAACAATAATGGTGGATAATTCTGATTTTTGATTGATCCAAGAAGGAGAAGTGTATGAAATAGGTCGTGTTGAATGTGATTTCCCATGTGTATGAGCATGAATTCGAGCCATTTAAGATGAAATCAATAATGAGCATCTTAAATGTTACTTATACAATAATCGAACTAGAATTTCCTAATTCCAATAATAAAAATATTGCAAATATTACAGAAAATATTTTTAACACCAATAAGGTTATATAATTGGATTCAAAATTACAAATTTAGTATGAACTCACTCACTGTCGTTACGATAGCAACCATACTAACCGCAATGGGACCTTTAGCATTAACCTTGTATCAAACCGCGAGTGCACAATATACCACAGGTCAAGATACCGGAGCACTCAGTGTTGAGGAACAACTCCGTCTCGCTAAGGAGAAGGTATCTAACGCTCAACAAGTAGGTGCGTATGGATCCGGAACAGCGTTCTTTGGCAAGAATATTGGTGAAGCAGCAATTTACACTGCTGCAATTGTTGCAATATTTGGAGCCGTAGCTGCTGCATTCATTGTAATGAGTAGAGGTAAAAAGCCCGTAAGTGCATAACACTACTTTACTACTATTTTTTTGTTTTTAAGTCAAGTAATTATCTTATGATAGTGAAAAACTCGATAGTTTTTCTGTGTTGGTTATAATCTGGTAGCATGAATTTCTAAGATGTTCAGAGTATTGCCTTTAACTACTTTTCGATTTTCGTATTTATCTGAAATGTCTAATTGGTTTTAAGCCTACTTTAAACTGTCTTACCAAAATGTATATATCATAGATTTAATGTGCTAATAGATAATGAGCGGAATGGAAGGACTTTTTACAATGATTGGAAATGCACTAAACAATCTAATCGGTCAAATCGGTCCATCGTACGATCCATTATTCTACGATGTAATGGTCTACATATTTGGAACAATCATGTTTGCCGTGTTCTTGCTTGCAGTAATAGCTTTCTACATGAGAAGAAAAGGTTTAGGTGGCGGGTCTGCAAAAGAACCTTGGATAAGAGAGCTGGATAAATATTTTGAGTCACAGCAAATTGGCCTTATTCCTGACGAAAAACATCACTGGTAAATTACAAAAAGTCAACCCCACAAAATTCTTATTTTTGTTTTATTTTTTCAATTAATTTAAAGCAGATAAGTTAAAGCTTAATTGAAATATTTAACTTGGTCTTAAAAAACGACTATTGTACTTCAATCGCAGATTCGGTGAATCCAAATTTCACTAGGTAAGACTTCACATCTTCCCTGTGGTCTCCTTGTAGCATTATGAACCCATCTTTTGCAGTACCACCAC
>DATADQ010000040.1:0-1620 GCA_036258455.1 Nitrososphaeraceae archaeon
GTGGCTTTGAAATTTTCTAGCCTTAGAATTTGAGCTCCACTTTCAACTGGTATGACCTTTGCCGCACCTTCCACATTATGGAATCCATCTCCTATTCCAATAAATGTTCCCGTTAAAGTATTGTTTGGAGTTTGTTCAATAACTGGGAAGGAAACGTTCTCATCTACAGTAGTGTTTTGTTTTGCGGCCATAATACCAATCATCATAGCCTTCTCTCTGGTCATATTTTTTGCAACTTCAATCCTTTCTTCCTCGGACAAATTCATATATTTCTGAAATTCAGATATTGCCAAAGTAGGATCAGGTTCATATACCACGTTACTTAAGAACAATGGTGAAATTGTGTAAATTGCTAATGGTATTACGATGGCCGCAATTATGATGCTGATAACAATTTTTGTTTTTCCTCTCATTCTAGTTACACCGTATTTAACTCAATCCCCGACTGGACAACAGACGACTTAGTGTCATTTTAGATAGATCCATTATTCATTTGTTAATATAAAAAAAATTGCTCCCCAAGGGGAGGGTTATTAATAAGAAGAGAGATTGATGTCAATACTGCCAAAACCAAAAAGGAACAATAGGAATAAACAAAGAAAAATCATCAAATCTTTTTACATATTTCAACAAAATTTAGTGGATTAATCATATTATTACCTACTTGGTTTACGGAGCATTGGAAAGATGGAAGATGATTTATTTACTTGGATTTTACCAAGCAATTCAAATCCATGCCGTTCCTTTAAAGAAATTCAAGAGATAATAAACATGGAGAATGATGAAAGGAGATTAAAATTTGAACAATTCCTGAACCTTTGTAAAAGACAACTAGGAATATCTCCAAACTCATTCCTAATAAAGATAGGAAGTTTCAAAAAATAAAAGCGACGACGCAAATATCTAATTGTACCAAATGTCTGAAGTCGAAGCTGCAATGCTTTTTTTATCCAGCAACATAAAAATTGTAGTTGAAATAATTCAAAATGTAATTCGAAATAGTTCATATGCGCCAGTAAAAAATGGAACTGAAAGGATTCATGATTTGTACTATGATACTCTGGATAAAAAACTAGAATCTCAGCAGATTCAACTCCGAGCAAGGATATTACATGAAAAAGTTTACAAAGTAACTATTAAGGCGTTAAAAGAAATAAAAGAAAAATATACTAATAGGTTCGAGTTAGAGAGATTCTGGTCTCAAGAGGCATTTATTGATATAATAAATAATTTATCTAGAATGAATATAAAATTTGAAGGTGCCGAACGATCATATGACAACGACCCCAATACAACATTCTGTAATCTAGGATTAATAGTTATACAAAATCGAAGAACGAACAGAGAAATTGTAAATGCAGTCAACATGATTTCGGGACAGATAGAATTTGAGTTGGATCTTGATTCTACCACCATACTATTAAATAGTAACAATGAAATCAGGTTTTCTGAATTAGAGATTGAATCAAAAAAAAGTGGAAATGAAAAAAATCTAGATAAAATTGTGAGCGAAATTCTCAAATTCCCTGAGCTGATGCCTTGGCCACATAGCAAATTAGAAACCGGAATGGGAATCAAGTACCTTTTCGGTGCTAAATTATTAGCACCGAATAGTGATTA
>DATADQ010000041.1:0-5065 GCA_036258455.1 Nitrososphaeraceae archaeon
ATGAAGGTGACCAATTCGTATGGTGGGCTCATGGAAAGGGCAAAGTGGTTGAAGGCGGAAAAGTTAAAGGATTAATCATAGTAACAGGATTTACAAATTCACAAAAGTTATCTTGGATGAATAATTTAATTATGGCGCTTGAATCAGAATTTGACCCTGAGTCCAAAATGTTCAAGATAACTGCATATGAATGGAAATAGTACAAGGAAGAAGAGATAGACAAGATGATGAGAGTTGCCTTAGGACTAAGTATAGACAATATTTCAAAATCGACACCTAATTCTGTCATCCACAAATATTTCAGCATCTTAATATTGGCTCTGATAGTTCCTTCAATGATTATCAGCGTCTATGGAATATTTTTAGTGGGTATCAAGAACAAGCTATTAGTAGCTGTAGACACAAACACAACAAGCACTATTAATACGAGTATAGATAGGATATTCAAATTATATTGTTGATATCGCGACAATAGTGATTTGAAGTTCAAAACCGGAAAAGTAAATGAAAAAAGATCCCCTAAAGAGTATTGTACGTGGGAGGAAGTAGAAATACTAACAAGGATTGTTGCTTATAAAATACGAAGTTCAAACAAAAGATATGATGCTATTCTGGGAATAACAAATGGGGGAATCATTCCGGCGAGGTTGATGGCAAGAGAACTTGATATTAATCAAATACAATTTATACCATTTAGAAATAGAAAACTGCAAAAACAAGAAATGCCGCCTTTGTTTGGTGACAAGAAATATCTTATAATTGATGAGATATATGATACTGGTAATACCTTTTCTAAAGTCTATGATGCGGTACGAAGATTTGACTGTGATTTTGCATTTCTCATGAGAAGATTCAAAGACAACGATAGAGATGGAGGAGCATACATTGGAAAGGTATTGAATCATAACAAATGGATTGTATTCCCTTGGGAACGAAGAATAGTATTTTAGGATAGCAGCATTTTTCTGGAATCTTTATAATCTGTGATATCGAATTCTATAGTTGTCATCAGATGGAAGCTCCAATTCTACAAAGAATGAAAACAGAAGAGCATATAGTGTAATTAGAGATGATAACAACAATAACAACAATAATTATGTGAATAATAGAATTGCAAGCTTAGAAAGAAAGATCAGTTTATCTAAAGGTCAAAAAGAGGTTGATCTGGTCATAAAAAATACCAAGGTAGTGAATGTATTTTCTGGAGAAATTCATCAAAGTGATGTTGCCATAGCCGATGGAATATTTGTCGGGTTTGAGGGATCGTATGATGCCAAAAAGCTGTTCGATGCTCAAGGAAGATATATGTGTCCTGGTCTTATAGACGGACATATACATGTCGAGTCTACTTTTCTCTCTCCTAGAGAATTTTCTAATGTCGTGGCAGTGCATGGAACTTCAGCCGTAGTGTGTGATCCACATGAAATAGCTAATGTGCTAGGTCTAAGGGGTATAGACTATTTTATCCAATCAAGCTTAGGATTACCTGTCAAGTTCTATTTTATGATGCCTTCATGCGTACCGGCTACCGACATGGAAACATCCGGCGCAGCCATTCTTGGAAAAGACATGCGTGAATACATGGATCGCTATCCAGAGCTCGTTATCGGATTAGCAGAAATGATGAATTATCCCGGAGTCATATCTGAAGATAAAGAGATCCTATCAAAGTTGATAGCGGTCGGTTCACGACCAAAAGATGGGCATGCCCCACTTCTATCTGGAAAATCATTGGATGCATATATCATAGCTGGAATGGGAAGTGACCATGAATGTACGAATCTTAAAGAAGCGATCGAAAAGTTGCGGAAGGGTATGCATATTATGATAAGGCAAGGAACTCATGAAAAGAACCTGCAGCAGTTGATTCCTCTTATTAATGATTTCAATAGCTTTCGTATGAGCCTTGTTTCAGATGACCGTGACCCAATTGACTTAGAAGAAAACGGTCATCTTGATTATCTAGTTCGTACAGCTATTTCTTGTGGTTTACCGCCAATGAGAGCAATTCAGATGGCATCTATCAATACAGCTAGATATTTTGGATTAAAAAACATAGGTGCAATTGCTCCAGGATTCAGGGCAGATTTCATTTTGTTAGATGATTTAGAATCCTTTAGAATTTCTGAAGTGTTCCTGGATGGAAAGGGAATAGATGGCGGATGCATCAGCAGGATCAAAAATGAGGACGACTTCTTTATGGTGAGTAATAATAATAATCCATCCTCTTCATATTTCTTGCAAAATACCATACATATTAAATCAATTGACGATGCAAGTATGTTTGTGATTCCTGCAGATCCCATTACAAGATCATCATCACGCTTACAAGTTATTGGTGTTATTCCAGGACAAATCATTACCCAAAAGCGAATCATTCCTGCAAAAGTAGATGAAGGATATAGAGTAGTAGTAGCAGATGCCTCAAGAGACCTAGCAAAGCTTGCAGTTATTGAGCGTCACCATAGAACAGGAAACGTGGGACTAGGATTTGTTCAAGGTTTAGGTCTTGAAAAAGGAGCTATAGCAAGTAGTGTAGCACATGATTCGCATAATCTTGTTGTAGCTGGAATGAATGACAATGATATGCTGATCGCTGTTCGATACATTTCATCAATTGGTGGTGGCTTAGCTGTGGCTGAAAATGGACGTATCACAGCAGGTTTGCCACTTCCTATTGCTGGGCTGATGTCTAATCAGTCTATAGAATCAGTAATTTCGGACCTTACAACAGTTAATCAAGCTTGTGTGAAGTTGGGTAAGAATGTTGTAAGAGATCCATTTATGCTACTTTCTTTTCTATCTTTGCCTGTAATACCTTCTTTGAAGTTGACAGATAAGGGGTTAGTAGATGTTGATAAATTTCATTTTACTTCTCTCTGGGTAGATTAACTATAAGATATTTTCTCCTTGCTGAAGTAGTCAATGAAGGACTTACAACTTCTGGATCAAAAGCTCTAGGGAATTGATAACACCTGTGTTTACCAGAACGGTTATACAGCTATAGTACAATATGGCCCTCGTTACTGTATTAACCCCTTACAACAATACTGAGCTCTACGAGTATACCTCTGGACATCTTTTCATCAAGAAGGAAGGGAAACCAAAACAACGCGAAAGAACCATGTCCACGACCGCCCTACTAGAACATTGTGCATGGGAATTGCAATAATTAGAGATAGAGCTGCCTTTAAAGAGAGCTAAGGTCGTGGCTTCCACTCCCACCCTGTCCATCTTTTCCTACGAGGGAGCTACGGTACTATTTTGAGCATGTTCTTAGGCAGTTATCGGACAGAATGTCTCGCAATGCTAACATGAGAATTGTAGACCTGCTTATTCTTGCAAATCAGCGGGATAGCATTAAGGATTCTTATCAATCTTTCCTGTATGTGATGCCACTATCTTCTGTTACACCACTACCACCATTCTGCCCTGGTCCTTCTCTTCTTTTTCGGCTATCTATCACCACTATTACTATTCCTGCAATGATAGTGAAAAAGCCTATTGAAGTTAACACCGCACCAGTAATGACTACATACAAGCTACTGAGATCCACACCAGGTAGTGGTTGACCCACATCTTCTGAAGTGGAAGCAGGAGCAGTTATGAATGGTATATAACCAAACATTGCGTTGATTGTAACGGGTGCTGCTCCAGCGTTTGTGATATTAAGTATATGATTGCCTGTGTTTTGTGGCTGAAAAGTAGTAAACAGGTTTACAGAGAACTCATTGTTACTTACAACAGTCCCAGATGAATCTTTGACTGTTTCGATCAATCTCACTACTCCTTCTGGTCTTTCAATATGTATTGCTACAGCTATTGGTCTTGAGACATCAGTTACCTGAGTTGTTGCTTGTACTGATCTGCCCGGCTCTATTGAAACTTGGTTGATAAGGGTATTATTCTGTAAAAATGTGCTAGCGAACGGGATAGCCCATACAGCAGCTATTATTATTCCTGCAATAAATAACGCTCCGCCTATAATCAAGATAATATATCCTCGTCGTATCATGTTATTCTTTTCCTTTCGATGACTCGTATCTGAAATTCATTTGTTATAAATCCTGCTCTCCAAACTTCTGTGCAAACGAGCGTAATTTGCAACAAGGAAGATATTAGCACAATGAACTGATTGAGAATATATGCTCTTATGATCAATAGCGGTCATGCCAAAGCCTCCAGCTTCACGTCTTGTGGAGCTCGACGATTGACAGCATTGCTGAGATCGTGGGTTCCACTCCCACCCAGTCCATTTTTTACTACGAGGGAACTACGGCACTGGATCAGGTTTATTTTGGGTAGTAGTGGGACAGAAAGCCCAGAAATGCCAATCATATAAGCAATCCAACATGTGTGTGTATGAGAATATCCAGTCATACGCTTGGCTGCTTCTTTGTGCGATATACCGTGCATCCATTTCCCTTGCATGCATGCAACCAGCTAAGTATCTTCTATAATAATATACGTGTGTTCAACAGAAGCCTTGTTTCTAATAGTTAAGAGAAAGAAGCACAAACTTGCTGCTTATATCTATTGACTTTTTAAAATGCTGTATAGATAATTTGCAATCATTCAAGATCAAAGGTCCTCCGTCGGTTACTTTACTTTAAAGTGTTTTGTAAATAATATTGACAATCTTCTCTTCTATAGGGTTCCTTTTGGAGATTTTGTCGAACTTTTCTGCTCATCCTTCATATCCTATGCTCTCGAAAAGTATATCTCATAAAAATTGAACGGCTCTTATTCAACTTCGAAGATGCTGCTCCTTGCTGTACAAGTAATCGCTATTACATTACTTTTATCAACTACGACATGGCTTACACTACCTGCTGCTATTACACGAGCAGCATTGGCACAAACTGCCATTACTACCTGTTACGGACATACTGCCACTATAGTTGGTACACCTGAGTCCGAAAACATAGTTGGGACTCTGAGTGATGATGTCATAGTGACTCTTGGTGGAGGAGATAGAGTACATGGACGAGGTGGAAACGACATTATCTGTGGTGGTCCTGGTACTAACACAATCATTGGCGGCGCTGGTGATGACCTCATCGAT
>DATADQ010000042.1:0-2193 GCA_036258455.1 Nitrososphaeraceae archaeon
AGTCGAAGTCGCTCTTCCAACTTTTCAAAGTTATCTTTAGCATCAACTCTTAACGCAAAATAGTTGAGCCCTCGGAACCTCGTATCAGCATTGTCTATATTTGTACCCAACCATGTGTTGGTAGCGATATGATGATGGTATGAACCAGCGGCAAAGAAATTTGCTCTTGGAAATCTGCAGGTATGATGAA
Source organism: Nitrososphaeraceae archaeon (assembly GCA_036258455.1). Taxonomy (GTDB): domain Archaea; phylum Thermoproteota; class Nitrososphaeria; order Nitrososphaerales; family Nitrososphaeraceae; genus TA-21. The sequence continues at coordinate 191 of DATADQ010000042.1, forward strand.
GGCCAAGAATGTCAGAGTAAAAGTTTTTTGATTGAACCAAATTAGAAACGTGCAAGTGAACATGCCCTATCACAGTTTTCGGAGGCATTCTCCATATCTTTGGACTGTTACCTTCACTATACAACTGATCTAGATCTAAATACTCTGTACTCATTCTAACCTGAAAATTCTCAAACCTTTCCCATTCTGATTCGTTTCTATCTCTATAGATCTCCAAACCATTAGAATCAGGATCTCGTAAGTAAAGAGATTCTGACACCAGATGGTCAGCTGCACCTTCAAAGCGAAATTGGTCAGAGTTATCAGATAGGTGCTTGAATATATTCGCAAGGTAATCCCTAGATGGTAACAAAATGGCGAAATGAAAAAGGCCTGCTCGAGGGATAGTAGATTGTTTGCTCTCAACCTTCCTATTTTCGTCGCTAACTTTTGATAGTATTATAAGATAGTTCTCATTGTCACTTCCGTCTATCGAGAGCAATGCATCTCCATCAGAAGTTTTTCGTACTAGTTTAAACCCAAGTAATGTCTCGTAAAAATGAATTGATCTTTTAATATTATTGACATTCAGGTTTATGTGCGCAACTCTAGTGCCAGGGCTTATATCAAAGTTTTCCATTTTTATTCAGATCCATTTTAATTCTTATTCCAAAGAATGTTACATCAAGCCAAGCTGTCTCATCATTCCAACCAAATCATAGAACAGATTTTCCTCAACGATTTTCCTATCATTCCAGCGGGCTACTGTGCAAAAATCAACCTTAAAGTTCTTGGTCGTAGCCTGTATTGTTTTTCCATCAATGCCCATCATTGGTCCTTTATGCGTGCCTGTAAATTCTGCCACGGAACAGGTCCAGTCACCCTGACCGAGAAAGACCTTATACGGATTGTTCTCTACGTGATTATCAGGAAATGCCTTGAAAAAATATTCTCCTTCAATTTTATGCGCTTCTATTCCTATAGTAGGTGGCTGACCAGGCCAACGCACAATCACATCATCTGCATGACGTTTGCTAAAAGTATCCCAATCCTGTGAATTCCATGCATCATCTAGGGTCTTCATCAACTTCATATTTTCTTCAATACTCATGAACAACATATCACATCAAAAATAAAAAAGTCTTTAATGAATTAACTCTAGTTTTCGTGTGTTTTCCTCATTAGAGAAGTCATTATTATCGAAACAAAAAGCTAAACACCAAGTTAGTAGAATCCTAATACATGCAGGGTTCGAATCCCGACGGATTCACAACTTTACTTGATTATAGCATGATTATTTTGATATTACATAAAGTAACGATATTTTAATAAACCACAATTTAGTTATTAGTAGAACCCTTCCCATATCGGGACAAAGCAAATATGGATCCATGAATTTCGATGTCTGGCAGCTGCTCCTGGAACAGCATTCTCTAATTCATGAATGTTTCGTAGTCATAATAGTTAAGTGTCACTATAAATAATAGTAGTAAGAATTATAATATTACTTAACTCAATATTAAATATGAAAATACAAATACATGAAGAAAAGTATGAACCACCCGTAGAATTGCAAAGAACGACTAAAAAATATTCCAATTTCTAAGTACACGTTGAAAAGTGTAGGTTTGGATCCGGGGTACTCATCAAGCAAAACAGGAATCGTTATGACCGAACATCTCAAAGACAGAGGTAAAATTATTGTTAGATATTCAACTGAGATAGACAAAGGAGAGAAACAAGAGAGAGTTACCTATCCTTAAATTGATGCCTCTCTCCCGCGGGCAACATTTAGATAGGATATAGTAAAACAAACACAAGTAAATATTATTACAAAAGTAGAGAATTCATATCCTCTTAACCTTTCCCCTAGTCTTTCTTGAACCATGAGAGATCGTTCTTAGTCTCCGGTGACAATCGGGGCATGTATCACCATAATTACCTTTATCATAATTTATTTGGCAAGTTGTGCAACGTGAATAAATGAGATAGTTGCACCTAGTCATTTACTACTTTGTCACCAA
>DATADQ010000043.1:0-6838 GCA_036258455.1 Nitrososphaeraceae archaeon
ATATTAGTAGGAATATTTAGAATAAATTTAAGTTTATTCTACAAATTTCTATAATTTATTTAGTAAATAAATTATAGTTTATCAAATTAGAGCTAAAAGAGTACTAAAGAGCACATTTTGAATATTTGCCTCAATTTCGGATGACATACTGCAAAAACAACCAACTCCATGGAACTATTTCAACACTGTATTTATCAAAAATTTAATTATTTCCGTATTGACGGTAAATATATAACTAAAAAAGACCTATAATTACTTGAATGCATTCAACTGACAGTGAAGATCCATTTGTTAAGATTGCTAATCTGATAGGCGGAGAGGAGTACCATAAAGTTGCAAGGGCATTGTTGAATACTGAAGATGCTACCGACGAAGAGATAGCGGGTGCTACAGGTATGCGAATCAATATAATAAGGAAGGTGCTGTACGACATGTTTGGTAAAGCATTAATCACTGGCATTAGAGTTAAGGATGAGAAAAAAGGTTGGTTTGTGTATCGATGGAGAGCAAAAAGAGATCAAGCAGAAAATTTTATCGAAAATCAGAAAAAAAAGATTTTGGATAGACTTCAGAAACGATTGGAATATGAAGAATCTTCGGAATTTTACCATTGCGGAAATACAAATTGTCCAAGAATAAAATTTGATTATGCGATGGAACTATTCTTCAAATGTCCAAACTGCAAGAATTCATTAAATATGGTAAATAATGAGAAGGTTAAAGATGCTCTAAGATACAAAATAGAGCAGATTTTATTAGATATTAGTTCAAAAGATGAAATTTCATCGTAGTTTATAAAATAAGACAATTTCGTTTTTATTTTGTATTATTGTATTTGATAATTTCATTTTAATTGCATCTGAGATATTTGCAAATCCCTTCCCTTCAACCAATGTTTTTGCGTCTCTTCCACCAATAACGACAGGTGATATTGTAACAATTAATTCGTTGACAAGATCTAGTTTCAATACAGACCAGTTTATTTCTCCACCTCCCTCAACAAGTATTTTTTTAAGGCCTATTTTTGCCAATTGTCGGAATAGATTTCTGATATTCACTTTGCCATTTCCAGAGACTAATACTTTGGCACCTTTGTTTTCTATTTCTTTAATTTTTTTTGAAGAAGCATTATGTGTTACGGCTATGATGGTTTGAATTTTCTTTGATGATTCTATAATCCTAGAGTCTAATGGAATTCTTGCTTTTGAATCAATTATGATTCTTGTAGGATTCTTTGCCCCCTTGGTTGAATACCTTACATTTAACATAGGATTATCCTCCAACACTGTGGATATTCCTATTACAATACCATCAATTGTTGATCTTAACTCATGAACCCGTACCAAATCCATCTTAGATGAAAATGCCGAATCGCTCTTTATAGTAGAAATCTTACCATCGATTGACATTGCTGCATTTAAGATTACGTACAATTAAATTACATCACCGTCTACAAATTTACCATTTATCATAACATTAAGGATCGAGTTAACATTTGCTCTATGTACTATAGAAGTATAAGGATCATGCATCGGTGAAATATCCAAATTATTCTTATCGATAAATATCATGTCGGCAGACATACCAGTCATTATAGCCCCAGAGTTAATACCAAGAATTTTCCCCCCATTGACGGTAGCCATTTTTAAGATCTCTCTTGCAGAAATTGGAATATTCTCGAAGGTTCTAGTTAGTTTCCAGATATAATCTAATTCACGAAACATATCAGGAGAATTAATCATAATGTTGTCCGTTCCAATGCCAATACAACATCCAAAGCTTAGCATCCTAGCAATCTTTGGTACTCCTACCCCCAAGGTACCATTTGCTCTTGGGCAAACAACAATTCCAATTTTTTTCATTGCAACAAGCTCTATGTCGACATCAGATGCATTTGTTAAATGAACAATAAAATTTGGTAAAAGGTTTGCTATTATCCTTTGCACTTCGCTTTTCCCCGTAACTGTAATTGATTTTTTTTCTGTATCAAGTGATTCAGAAGCATGAATTGCCATCAAGTATTTTTTTTTTGAAGATTTTTTCTGAATGAGTTCTCTATACTCATTCAATGAATTGTCAGTATTCTCATTTGCGCCACTGATACCTAAGCCGTCAGCGAAATCCAGAATGTTACAAATCAACCCTATTACGTCAGGCGGAAATTTTGGATTTTGGTGAAAATCTCGCGATATGTCATAGTAGTACTCCGGTCTACCTAAGACGATACTTTTTATAGATAACCCTGATGTTGCTTCTTTAATTTGATCTATTCCTTGTAGTCCGCCTTCTCTAAAATCTGCAAATGCTACTATACCATTTCTCATCATTGATATCACAGAACTTCTCATAAAATTGATTAGATGTTCTCTCTCGCTCTTTTGTAAAATCTTATTTTTGATACCATGAATTGGATGAATTCTAGTCTCAAAGACTGAATCAACCCCTATATCCTTTCCAAAAGAATCACCAATATGAGTATGAGAATTAATAAATCCAGGGCAAGCAAGTATACCTTCTCCCTCATAAATTGGGCCATCATATCTCCCTTCATAATCTCCACTGCCAACACGTTTTATTCTTCCACTTTTAATAATTATATATCCTTTAACAATATAATCAAGATTTTCTCCAAAAAATAGACTAACGTTCCTAATAATTAGATCCATTTTATTTCATATATAGGTCGAATTATTCCTTGATCTCTTAAGTTTCGAATTGTATCTAAGGCCTCGGTAGCAGCCTGTACTGCTTTTCTACCAGTACGCGCAACTCCAATACCACAGTTTAGTTTGATATTTTGATTTTCATAGATTTTACTAGTTATGAGGGAAACTTTATCTTTTGTTACTGTATTAGAGATAACCATAAAGTTGTCACCACCAAGAAAAAAAGTCATGGATTTTTGCTCAATAAATAATTCAATAAGGTTAGAAAACATTTTCATTATTCTTGTTGTAATCTCATATGGTGAGAGTACGTTACTAACTTTAGTAGAATTATCTATATCTAAATGTATAATTTGAGCGAACATACCTGAGGATAATTTATTTGGATTATTATATAATAATTGAACTTGATCATTTGCATATATTAGCCTGCTTTTATCTAGCAAATTGTTATTTTTACGTGAATGATATGCTGCAATATTTGCATCCAGAGGAGAAGCACCTGTTCCTATAGACATCGATATTTTTAGGTCCTTATGCATATCATTGATTTCCCGTTCAATTGATAGATGATCCTCCAAAGATAATTCGTTAGTAATTGCGATTAGCTCGTCAAATCTGTTAAAATAAACAATAGCATCCCTTTTAGAGAACATTTTTTGCAAATCGCTATATAACTTTGCTTGGAATATCTGTAATTGTGCTTCCCTATCGCTTCCCAACTTTAGTGTCCATAGACCATAGCCTTCTATCTTTATGATGGTAATTTGAATTGTCATTTATAACCCTTCATACCTTTTTATAGTCCAGTTCTCTTAATCTTGTTACCATTTTATGTGCTGCCTCAACTGCCCTTTTAGGAACAATAATGACTCTATTCTTTGCCTGCTTTACGGTCATGTCAGGACCAGTAATACCAAGTGTAACAGGTTTTTGATATTTTAAAGAAAGATCGGCTAGTAATCTTGCAGTGTTATTAGCGATAACTAGATCATGTCCTGTTTCTCCCTTAATTACTGCACCTAGTGTGACAATTGCATCTATTTGTTTATTTTTAAAAAGTTTTTCAACCATTAAAGGCATATCAAATGTTCCTGGTACATGGCATATCTTTTTCACATCGATGTTTAAATTTTTTGCATGATTTTTGGCTGTATAAAGCATTTTATTTGTAATCTCTTGATTGAAATCAGCTACGACTATAGCTAATCTTATTCTTCTCAAAATATTCTCAATTCACACATGTTTCTTTTATTTGAAGTGATTCGACTAAGGGAATTTTATATCTTGCGGAATATTCTAGTGCTTTGTCAACTCTTAGAGCCTCCCCTGTATCAGAATCGAGCATTTCACAAATTACCACTGTTGGGATTAAATTTGCTAATTTCATTAATTGAATAGATAGTTCAGTATGACCCGATCTCTCTTTCAGTAATTCCTTAGCAGCGATTAATATAGGTACATGACCAGGAGATCGAAATTTCTTAGAAAATTCGTATTTTCCAAAATTATCTATATCAGAACATATTTCGGACATCTTCGTAATTGTAAGTGCTCTATCTATATCAGTTATACCTGTAAAAGTATCAACATGGTTTATGGTGATTGAAAATGAAGGTCGGTCTCCATATGGTGCTATTGAACCTATTATTTTTGACAACGAAGGATTATTTTTGGAAGCAAAATGTAGTAAATCATGCATAAATATTAACTTCAACTTTGAAGCAATTTCGTCAGATATAGCAATACAAATAAGGCCACCCGCGTCATTACGCATCGTTGATATATCTTGAGGAATGATATATTGGGCTGCCTTTACCATATCGACCTCGTTTTCTCTAGATTCGCTATCGTGAATCAAGATAAATTTTCCATCTCTTAGGGCCCTCACTGCATCTCCAATTAATGACACGGAATTCAAAGTACTAACTACGATTATATAGTTTACTGATTTTTTGGTAATTACTAATATTGTGGTAAAACTTTGGCAACATATCTGCTTAGAATGTCAACCTCAATATTAACCTTGTCACCTTTCTGTTTATTTTTAAACGTAGTAACGGCTAATGTATGAGGAACCAATGCTACTGAAAATTTGTTCTTCATTACATCAACAATGGTAAAGCTTACGCCATCTAATGCAACAGACCCTTTTGGTACCAAAAATTTTGCAATCTCTTTACTCACATTTATCCATATTTTTGTCTCAGAAGGAATTTTCACAATATCTTCAATCCTTCCTACCCCATCAATATGACCCAAAACAATATGTCCTTCAATTCTGTCGCTTATCCTTAGACTTCTCTCTAGATTTACAAGATTTCCAACTTTTAACATTCCTAGAGAAGTTCGTTTCATGGTTTCCTTTACTACTTCAAAATATGCCATGCTTTTGAAAATCCTTATCACTGTTAGACACGTCCCATTGACATTTACACTATCACCTATTCGTAGGCCTTTACTCAGTTTACCCAGATCTATCTCTATTCTATTATCAGCAGTCCTTTTTGTGCCCTTTAACTTCGCTATTGATTTGATAGTTCCAGTACCTTCTATGATACCAGTGAACATTAAGTATTAATCAAGAATTCCACTCGTAATAAAAATATTTCATCAAGTTATATGAAATTGTCCTACAGTAGATACAGAAAATAAAAGATAACTGACTTATGCCGAATTGCTCTGGAGATGACGGTTACATCTATAAGAAATTTATGTCCTATAACACTCCGCAATTATTTACAGATTATAGTTATACTATAATAAGTTGAATTAGTATTGATTAACATGGAATTTGTAGAGACCATAAATGAAGAAGAATTAACTAATGGAGCCAGCAAGGTAATTTCTATAAAAGGTAAAGATATAGCACTATTTAAAATTGATAACAAGATTACTGCATTGGGCAACAGTTGTCTGCATAAGGGTGGTCCATTGGCAAAAGGAAAGATACAGAGAAAATATGATGGTTATTATGTTACTTGTCCCTGTCATGGATGGGAATACAATATTTCAAACGGAAAGGCACCTCCGGGATATGATGAACAACAATCTGTTTATGATGTTCAAATAAAAAATGGGAAAATCTTTGTTTCAGGTAAACCTATCGCATATTCCTCAAATAAAAAATATGATGGCTCATTGAAAGATCTAATAAAGCTTGAATACAAAACCACCACAGATTCATTAAATATTTTAGGGATATCTACTACTAATATGAATGATAATTTAGAAAGAGATTCTACTTCTGAAATGTCATTAAATAAAGCATTATTATATGCAAAGGAAAAATACAATGCTTCTACAGTCCTGTTAAAGCTTAGAGACCTTGAATTCAGACATTGTGAAGGATACTACAGTATTAATGAACAAGCATGTACTTGGCCCTGTTCAATTTCAGAGATGGATGAAAGTGATGGCATGAATGAAGTTTATAGAAAAATGATACTTTGGTCTGATATTGTTATTATTTCTACTCCAATAAGGTGGGGTAGTGCATCTTCATTGTATTACAAAATGATTGAACGTCTGAACTGTGTACAAAATCAAACCACATTGCACGATCGTGTACTTGTCAAAAATAAAGTAGCGTCCTTTATTATTACTGGAGGACAGGATAACATACAACACGTCGCAGGAACCATGATGGTTTTTTTTACGGAGCTCGGATTTTCTTTACCACCGTTCTCATTCATGGGATGGAGTAAAGGTTGGACCGCAGAAGATATGGAAAACAATATTATCCAATTTTCAAAATCACGATATGTCACCAGATCGGTCAAGGACCTTGTAGACAATGATACAAAATTACTCCATCAAATTAAAGGCGATCCATGTAAAACAGTTTCTTCTCCACAACCAAAAATTATGGATGCACCATCAAAAGTAAAAATCGATTGAACTTGATTATACGATGAGTTAACCTTGAAGAATAGAAATACGAATAGTAACACTATTTTTGTTGATTACGTGCATCTTGAGTCCTTTATCCAGAATATCACAAATCTCATCACATCATTCCGTCCTCCAATCTATTACTTACCAAGGAGAGAAAATACTGAAATGTAGCTCTATTATTTTGAGCCAGAGGATTTATTTCTTAAATTATCGCTTTTAGTGGTATCATCGTTTTTAGTCTCGAGATTAGAACCGTTCATGACTTTGGTTATCTT
>DATADQ010000044.1:0-4010 GCA_036258455.1 Nitrososphaeraceae archaeon
ATCTTACAATTCCTTTAGATTCAAGAGAACGTAGAAAGGAATTTGCAACAGAAATCTTTACCCCCATTAATCTAGCCAATGTTTGACACGTAATTGGCTTCATATTTTTTAAAATCTTTAAACCTTGAGGTTCTTCGATGACTATTAATGGTTTTTGTTTTTGTTTAACTGGTCCCTTCTTTTCTCCCTTCTTGAGCTTATCATCGGCATCTGGAGTCTCCTTAGAGGTTTTTTCTTGACTCCGTAATGATTTTTTCTTAGCTCCTCCCATAGTAACGCCACTGTTAATCCAATTTATAATTCTATGGAATATGTCTAATCAATTTTTTCATAATAGACCATATTTTCAGTCAAGTAAAACTGATTTTTTTTGAATTTAGTTTGAAATATTTTAAAATACCCTCCTATAACAAATAATGTTGGATTTTTCCATTATCGTTAGAATTCTGGAAGAGATGGAACAAACAACAAGTAGACTAGAACTTACAAATTATTTGGTTACCCTTTTCAAAAATACATCATCAGAACTCATTGATAAAATAATCTATCTTATTCAGGGAAAAATTAGACCCGATTACGAAGGAATTGAAATGGGAATTGCTGAAAAAATGATTATACGTATAATTTCACAAATATCAAATATTTCAAGCCAAGAGGTTTATCACAAATATCGCGAAATAGGAGATCTGGGAAGTGTTGCAGAAACAGTTTTAAAGAACAAGGTCCAGAAGACACTTTTTAATGAAAAGGTTACTATTGAAAGGATTTATGCAATTTTCGATAAGATATCCAAAACTACTGGTAAGGGATCTCAGGAAATAAAATTGAAATTGTTTGCAAGTCTTTTCAATGATTCATCGCCGGAAGAATGCAAATATATTATCAGATTTGCACTAGGAACATTACGTCTTGGAATAGCTGATAGTACAATAATGGATGCATTAGCTTTAGCATATACATCCGATAAAAAAAATAGAAAAGTTTTAGAAAGCGCTTATAATGTCTCAAGCGATTTGGGAAGGGTTTCCAAGATTCTGGTAAAACAAGGATTAGAAGGAGTTTCCGCAATTAAGATTGAATTATTCATACCGATTCGACCAATGCTTGCAGAAAGAGTTCAAACTAGTAAAGAGGCTCTCGAAAAGGTTTCCGGTAAATGTGCAGTAGAATTTAAGCTCGATGGTGAAAGAGTACAAATTCATAGAAAAGATAAGAAGGTTCAGATATTTTCAAGGAGTCTAGAAAACATAACTCACTATTATCCGGATGTAGCTGAAGCTTCTAGGACCATTGCCTTAAGAAATTTTATCATTGAGGCTGAGGTGGTTGCGATCGATAAGTATACGGAAGAGTTTCTTCCGTTTCAAGAACTTATGCATAGACGTCGGAAATACGATATAGCAAAGAATGTAGAAAATTATCCTGTTTCGGTAAATGTTTTCGATATTCTTTGGGCCTTAGGTAGAGATAAAACAAGTCTTCCCTATACTGAACGAAGGGGCTTGTTAAAGGATGTTATTACTAATTCAGTGGATCGAAGACTCACGGTCATAAAGCAGAAGATTGTGACTAGCGTAGAACAACTTGAAAAATTCATGGCGAAATCAATAGAACATGGTTGTGAGGGCCTGGTGGTGAAGCAGACCGATAGTCCTTATAGAGCTGGGGCAAGAGGATTCGCATGGATAAAAATCAAGAGAGAATATAGAAGTGAATTAGTTGATAGTTTGGATCTAGTCATCGTTGGTGGATCTTATGGAAGAGGGAGAAGAGTAGGGAGATATGGTGCGTTACTACTTGCAGTCTACGATAAAAGTGAAAATGTTTTCAAAAGTGTGTGTAAAGTGGGAAGCGGGTTTACAGATGAAGTCCTTGCAGAGTTGTTTAGAGAGTTAGGCAAGTACATGATACCAAAGAAGCATCCACGAGTTTATTCAAAACTAGAAATGGATACTTGGTTTATACCTACGATAGTAATCGAAATTATAGCATCAGAGATAACATTAAGTCCTGAATATGATGCTGGCATGGATTCTATTAGAAAAGGATTTGGGTTGTCATTAAGATTTCCGAAATTCACCAATAAAATACGACTTGATAAAAATCCACAAGATATAACAGATGAATCTGAACTAATTGAAATGTACAGAAAACAAAGAAACATAAAGTTGTAATCAGGTAATTATTTTTTACTCACGAATACCTATCCATTGTTAATTGGCTGGCTTTGCATTGACAACTAATTTAAAATTATTCAAAATATCTTTACACCTATTTCTTATAGTGACTTCAGTAACACCCGCAAAATTGGAAACATCAATCTGAAGTAAATTTACTCCTAGCAATACTGATGCAAGATAGATATATGCAGCGGCCAAGCCATTTGGCGCTTTGCCATCTGAAAAGAAATTATTATTTGTTTTTTGTGCAATTTCGAGTGCTAATCTTTCAATTTTTGTATCTATTTTTGCAATATTAGCAAGTTTTGAAATATAGTTGTCTATTGCAAACATCGTAGGAATTGATGAAGTTCGAGAATATGAAGGTGATATCGTATTTGAGTTTGGATCTGTGTCTAAATCTGTGTGTTCCGAATCGTTCGATAGTGAGACAGATCTTCCGCTATTTTTTGATTCATTTAACTTATTCATTTCCATGACCATTGACCTATAATATCTAGAAGCCAGTTTTACGCTCGACTTGTCAAATTCTGATATTCCTGCAGCTTGAACAATTTCTTCAATCGATCTAACAACGCCACATCTTTTGCAAGCCAAATAAACTGTCGCCGAAGCTATACCTGTTATAGATTTTCCCTTCGCCTTGCTAGTATTTTCGAAATTACGATAAATCATTGAGGCAGTTTCAATTATTGTTTTTCTAAGACAGAGAACAGAGCATACTTCGTTAATCTTTGAAAGTACATTTGATAGTCTTCTTTCTTTTGATGAGTTAACTCTCAATCTACTATGCCATTTGCGGGATCTATTCATGAGTTCAACGTTTTGATAATCTATAGTTCGTCCACTATAATCTCTGGAACCATTTCCTATCTCCGTCCTCAATCCAAAATCATGAAGAGATAAACTGGTTGAACCACTTGCCCTTGTATTCTTGCTTCTTTCTTCAAAATCGGTTGAATTATTTTCGGGTCCATAATAGTCAACTTGTTCCATGACTACGCATCCGCATTTGTGACACACATATTCACCCTTACCATAGTCAAGAATAATTTTCGATTGACATTCAGGACATTGTGAACGATATTCCATAGACGTCATGTCCTTTTCCTCCTCACCCTGTCTCTTTTTTTTGATGAGTTAAATTGATGATTCAGACTTTGGGATCTGTATACAACTCCACCAATTGAATACTTTGAATTTATGGTCGGAATAACAGATGCGTATGGGGATTTGACCGAGCCTATTAATTCAATAATTTTTCCAACTTTAGTACCTCTATCATCTATTAATGACTGACCTATCAAGTTGTGGTTAATGTTTTCCTCAATTTTGACTATCAGTCTTCCACTCTTGGCTAAGTGGACAATTTCACCTATTTTCTCCATTATTTGTATTAAATCCTATTACATACTCATTATCATTTTAATCTGTCAATAAAAATTAGTTTCAAGATAAATAAAATCTGTTATATAGCTTCTGATGAATAAAATTCGTTTGAAAGGAACTAATTAATGCTTTTGCTGTCTTGTCTCAATCATCTTTTTTGCAATTTGAGTAACAACAGTTGTCTTCTTCTCCCTTTTTGGAATCATGACATAGCCTGACTTTACGAAAGATCTTCTAGGATATCGCGCTTGATTGTTAATATTTTCTTCAGAAAAATCTAATTCAAGAGTTTTTGATGCGCCTATCAGCTCTTGCATTGTAGGATCATAAACAGAAATATTTTTTCCTACCTTTCGGCCTTTTTTTCTTGACAAATTTTTGTTAAAATAGTCTAACCATATTATCTGATGATCGTAATCTTTCATTAAGGTCAGTATATTT
>DATADQ010000045.1:0-5465 GCA_036258455.1 Nitrososphaeraceae archaeon
ATGTTTTTTATTAAAGCATATTCAAAACTATTATCTTCAAGTTCATTAATTTTTAGAAATTTCACATCGTAAATGGTCTTCATTCTTTTGAATATGTTAAGTTCATAATTAACATTCTTGCTGACTTCGTTCTCACGATTATCCGTATTTTCATCCTTCTCTGTGATTTTCTTTTCAGAGGTTTTGTAAAGTGCAAATCGAAAAATGGTCTTTTCATCAAAATTCTTTTTGAATCGAAGGTAATTTTGGGTCAAGTGATTCTTTTTGAAAAAACCAATATTTTCTTTTGAAAAAAGGTTCTTTCCTTGTTGATAGAGGATGAACCAGTAATAATCCTCATCTTCTACAAACCTTAAAATTATTTGGTCATCTGGCCACCAATGTATGTTCTCATTCCATGTTTTTATTGCAGTTCTTCTGTCAGTAAAAAGTATTAAAATATTCATGTGAATGTCAGTGTAGCGATATCCAACACCCAGAAAATCAGAAATCCATTTTTTCTCCATTTTATCTAATTTAACAAAGCCATAAAATAAAACTTATCTGACAACTGCCTGCTTCATACGACTTACTTTTAATTGCAATCCTGAAACAGGAATGGTCACAGTCATGTGTTATGGGACTTGTCTCAGAAGGATAACAAAAATAGTCATCATTGGCAAGTGTAATAGTTGAAATAAACGTATAAATAATTTAAGGTTTGATTTGAATTTCAGGATATTGATTAAGTTTTTTCCACAGCCTCAATATGGCATTCATGACCTCTATGGAATCTATTCAGATCTAAAGCTTCATCATCTGTAATCGGGAATTTTTCAGAGCTTAAATTTTTCCCACCTTCTTTCTCCAAAATCAGTTGTTTGCAGTCATCGCATATTAGTTGGAGAAATATCTTGCCCATATCATGATTAGGATCCTAATGTTATTTAGACCATTGCAAGCTAATAAACTTCAAAATTATCTTTTCCAAAAAATTCTAATTAATAACGATCAATCTATTGACAGACAGATCAGAGGCCAACACACTCATTTTATGGGTCTGGAGACCATTTTACTTTCGTATCTTAAATAGAGAAAATATGTGAGCAAAATAAAAACAACAGAAGTTGAAACATACGCTATATCGATAAGAAAATCTTTCTCATTAACTATTCGACAAGGAAACTCCCCATTAGTACATCCAGCTACAAAAAAAATCAAATTCCATATTGAGTGAGATATTATTGCAAACCATCCTTTTCCACTTATCCAGGTCCTCAGACTTGCAAAAATAGATGGTGTTACAAATAGCCAAGTTAAATACGCAAGACTACTAATCTGGACAGAGGGTGTATTTAGAATATGCAATGAAGCCCAAATGACGCCCCCTGCAACAGTTACAAGATTGTTTCCTGTTAGGTAGAAAGGGATCCCAAAAAATATCGTCTCTTCAAAGGGACCCGCAAAGATAACTGAAAACACTGTTAGTGGTATTGTGGGTTCACTATAGTTATTGACTACCAAATCCACTACGACAGATCCTAAAACCATGATAATGAATCCAATTAAATGATAGAAAAGCACCATAATTGTTAGGTAGTATATAGAATTTCGTCTGTACTTTGAGATCCACGTAAGAGGGTTAAAATCATTTTTCAAGTCAGAATATATCGTATTGGATTTTGACAATTATTGTGGTAATAATGTGAAACGGTCGATGATATTTACACGTTGTGTCAATGATATTTTTTAAATAGAATAGACACTTTCATGAAATATTTTTTTCAAGCTCATCGATTGTATTAATAGGGAGAGAACAAGTAAAATCCTTACAGACAAATGCAAATTCCTTCTTCTTATTGTTGTTTGGTTTCTTTTTAAAATATGGATACTTTTGAAGTTCTGGTAGATCCGATTCATTTACTATCGCTGTCATTGCATTTGGAAGAAATTTTCTGTTTAAATAATTTCCAAGTTCTGAATAGTCTCGGCTCTTTATTATAGAAATTTCCAAAGGTGTCTTGAGTCGCAAATACATTGCTGAGAGTAACTGACCAAATCCAAACGGGTTTCCTGATGCTGGCCTTGACATCCTTCGGATCATTTGGTCTGCTTTGGCAAGAAAGTCTTCATTGTGGGTGTAATAATATAACTTTATTAAATTGGATGCGGCGACAGAATTTCCGCTGGGAATTGCAAGATCGTAGTGATTTTTTGTTCTTACTATAAGTTTTTCATTGTCATCTGGCGAGAAGAAAAAATCCTTTGTTTGTGCATCCCAGAAATGTTCGATCATTGAATTTGTATATTCCATAGCTCTTTGAAGGTAGTAAGGTTTTGATTCTACGCTAAAAAGATTAATTAAAGCTTCTGTATAGAAAGCATAATCATCAAGATATCCCGAAATTTTTGAACCCTTGTTAAAAACTCTATTTAGTCTATTTCCTCTATTTCTTAAATTATTTTCAATAAACCTTACGGCCCTTTGTGCAGTTTCAAGGTAACTTAAATTACCAGTTACCTTGTAGCCACTAACAAGGCCTGAAACCATCAACCCATTCCACGAAGTCAGTATCTTTCTGTCAGTACCTGGCCTGATTCTCTTGAGTCTTACTTGGTACAGTTCTTCTAATGAAGACTCTATCTTATCGGTTATCCATTGCTGAGTCTTGGAATATCGCTCTGATAATCTCTGAATGGATGTATACTTGTTTAAAATATTCTTGCCTTCAAAATTACCTCCTTGAGTAACCCCAAATCGATCTGCAAAAATTTGAAAGACTTCACTATCTATAATTTTTTCCAGCTCTTTGTACGACCATATATAGTATTTTCCCTCTTCCCCTTCAGAATCTGCATCCTGTGATGAGTAGAAGGCTCCCTCTTTTGAGGTCATCTCCCTCTGAACGTATCTAAGAATTTTTTGCAGAACATCCAAATAATTGGGATTAAGGGTAATTGCATATATTTCAGAATAGAGGCCAGATAGAAGAGCGTTATCATATAGCATTTTCTCAAAATGAGGGATTAGCCATTTCTGATCGGTTGAATAACGTGCAAAACCTCCGCCTACATGATCATGTATCCCTCCTGAGTCCATTTTATCTGCTGTAAAAAGTACAAAATCTCTGTGTTTGGTAATTCCCGAATAATCATATGCTCTTAACAAGAACAGCAAATTTGATGCATTTGGAAATTTTGGTGCACTACCAAAACCTCCATACAAGTTATCGGCCAATTGCAATAGCGTCACGGCTGCTTCATTTATGATAGTTTTTTCTAATTCTGATTCGTTATCTGATACTATATCAGTAGAAGACGCTTTTAATGCAGTAACAAATTCTTGACTGGAAGAAATAACTTCACTGCGTCTATTTTTATAACCATCAGACAATCTTGTTAATATAGTTCCAAATCCTGGTAAACCATGTCTACTTTCTTTAGGGAAATACGTACCGATATAGAAAGGTCTTTGATCCGGCGTTAGAAAAGCTGATAACGGCCAGCCACCATTACCGGTATACATTTGACACGCCCTTTGGTAAATATCATCAATATCGGGTCTTTCTTCTCTATCTACTTTAATATTTATATAATTTTCATTCATTATCTTGGCGATATCATCATCTTCAAATGATTCATGGGCCATTACGTGACACCAGTGACACGAACTGTACCCAATACTCAAGAAAATTGGCTTATCTTCTTTCTTAGATCTTTCAAGGGTCTCCTGATTCCACCCATGCCATTCGACAGGATTATAGGCATGCTGAAGAAGATAAGGGCTAGTTTCATTAATCAGATTATTTGGTTTATTTTGGCCCATATTTTGATTATTGTCCACACATCCCTAATTGTGAATAAGATATTTAGACCCTTTCTTTATTAACTAGAAAACCGGTGCGGCTATTTTGCACAAATCGGATTTTTGTATCAAAATAAGGATTAAATTATAATTTGGATCTAATAGTGTAATAATTGGTGCGAGTTCTTAAAAGTAAAAAGGGAATAAGAGTTCTTGCAATTGCAGAAAGTTTTGAAAAACATGATAAGAAATCTGTTTTAGCAGGTATCGTTATGCGACGCGATTTAGTTGTAGATGGTATCATTTATGCAGATACGATTGTAGGGGGAAACGATAGCACTGACAAAGTACTCTCCATGGTTGATCGCCTTGGAAGAAATGATATCAATTGTGTTCTTCTAGGAGGATTAATAATAAGTCTATTTAATATTATAAATGGTAAATATATTAATGAAATAACAGGGTTACCCGTAATAGCGATTTCATACAAAAGATCGCTAGGATTGAAGGACTCTATTTATGGAATCAATGAGAAACAAAAAATTCAAGATTATTTGAGACTTGAAGAACGAAAGCCATTAAAATTGTGGACTGGAAAAACAATATTTGTTCGTCATTGGGGACTAACTTTTTCTGATACTTCAAATCTGTTAAACTCTCTAGTTATTCAAGGTGGTAAACCAGAACCGTTGCGGCTTGCTTCTTTGGCCGCAAGGGCATATCGAAATTATATTAAATAAATTAGCATCAAAATATGAGGTTTGATATAACTAAGTCCAATTCTTGATACCAGGTATTTGCAATTCTGGATTACTATAATAATTTTATTCTTTAGACTTTGACATTGATCTTGGTGTATATCGTATATATGCGTCATAAAAAATTTCGTTTCCATGACCTGTAACTGTGTGTAAAAAAGAAATATCCATTACAGCCTTTGTTTCATTCTCCAAAAAATTATTAATATCTTGTTCAAGGCCATGTGGTTCATATGACCTAAAAAATTTAATCCTTTCCTTTGGCATAATTTGTTATAATGGAAATAAAAAAGGAATATATCAATATTATCAAATAGCCGGGTTATCTACCTTGTTCACCCAATTTTGAAGCCATTTGGCTAAGAACGTCCAAATATCCAGTCTATCCGTTATAGACTAGGCTCTATTCAATAATTCCTTTTCTTTTTCTCTGACTATTGGTTTAATTTTATTCATTATTATGTGATGAAAATTCCTCGTTGTTACGTCAAACGTAAAAATGATGACAAAGCACAAATGATTTCTAGAATCAGTTATGGGTATTGTGATCCTTAATAATTTCTCATAACTCGAGCATGTGTAATCGATTTTTCCGAGTATTGACTGCCATCTTATTCTCGTATATTGCCTGGTCACGGCCGCAAGTGCATATTGGGCAGTCTGCTCTTCATTTAACAATGGTTTAATTCCTTTTCTTTCGGAAGAAGCAAGTATTGTTCCATGATGGTCCACAATGGCTGCAAACCTAATGTTTTTATCAGATCTGGTTATTGTTTCACAAAATGATTTAAAGAAATTTGTCACAGGTAGAAGCTAAAATACCGGTATAATAAAGTTTAAGGGTCTCAGCAGGTATAGTTAAATCAGAAATAGATCTAAAAACGAAGGTTAATTTAAGCCAATTTTCGACAATTCAGAACAAC